>JBJOLO010000498.1:0-13022 GCA_046045565.1 Planctomycetota bacterium
GTCGAATATCGGGCCATCGGCGACAGGGCCATCAGCGATCGGGCAGATGACGCGTCTTCGCGACTTGCGTCTGACATCGAACTCGGCTCGCTGCCACAACCTGAAGCGGATCGGCTAGCACGCGAGACTGCCGCGGTTGCGGACGATCCCTTCCGAAGTGTCGACGGCCCCCGGTCGCAGGCGGAGAACGGTCTGCGCCGCACCGTGACGGGATTGCAGAAACCGGCGGCGGATCGACGTCGCGTCGATGTGGGCGAGCAACGACAACTTACCACCGCTGATCTGTACCGACTTACGGATGTGGATTCGTTAGGCAAGCGCGAGGCCGAGTCGACGACGTCGGCAACGCTCTCCGGTTTGCAGCGCCTGCGATTTCGATACGGTGACGGGCGTCGGTGGCATTCAAGTTGGGATCATGCGAGCCGTGGCGGATTGCCCCGCGCGATCGAAGTCTGCTTCGATCTGGTGTCGCCCGCTAAAGCCGCAACGACATCCGAATCCAATCGCCCGGGCAGCACCCGATCAAGCCGTGAGGAGTCCGCCAATCGGTATCCGGATGCAAACCGCCCCGGATCAAGCTCATCGCGCGGGTCTGCAACGACACTTCCATCGGGCCGAGGTTCGGACGAAGAGGGCGATCGCGAAGAATATCAGCATCGCATGGTGTTCTTCATTGAATCGGGGCGCATCGCATCCTCCACGTCGGGATCTCGCATAGGCCGGGGAAGCGAAGATCGCTCATCGACGCGTTCGCGGCAGCGTAAAGGCAATCCGTAATGCGACCTCCATTCACCCCACCTCTGACGACTCGACTACGGTCGCGACACCTTCGCCCGCAACGCGGCGAACGTCGAGTCCGAAGCGGCATGGCGCTGATTGTCGTCATGGTTGTCGTGCTGCTCGTCTCGCTTGCAACCTATGGCATCCTCTACAGCATGCGCGACGTTTACGAGATGTCAAAACGATCGCAGGAGCATGAGCAAGCGCGCCTTGCGGCCCTGAGCGGCTCCGAGTTCGCCCTGGGTTTGCTGGAACTGCCACCGATGCAGCGCCAATCACTGGGAAGTCTCGAGAATAACCCCGGCCTGTTCCACGCACGAACCTTGTTGCGTAATGGTGATCGGGAGGCCGATGACAGCGACTGGCGATTCAGCTTGATCGGACCGGCCGCCACGACCGGAATGGAAGCCGATCAAGCGTGGCAATACGGGCTCGAAAACGAGACCGCCAAGATCCACATTCCCACCCTGTTGCTATGGGACCGGCTGCAACCTGGCTCGGCCAAGACCACATTACTGAATCTGGCGGGAGCCAATGAGTCGAGCGTCGATGCGTTCATCGCCGACATCGGTCGCAATGCTTCAACCGGCAACGATGCCGCGGACGATTGGCACGCGCCGTGGTACGGCGACGACTGGAATCACAATTTTCGCTCCGACCCGATTGAGCAATGGTTCAGCAGCAGCGCAGCCTCGTCCTCTCGCGGGCGATCGAGCGGAGCGACCTCCGGCACCCGAGGCAGTGCGTCGACCGGCCGGCGCGGACGCAATGCGATGGGCAACCGTCCCGCATCCTGGCAACGGTATCTCACGTGGGACCAAGGTTGTCGCAATGAAACTTGGGATGGCAAGCCTCGTGTGTACCTGAACGCGACCGATCTCAGCGGCCTGTACCAAAACTTGTCGAGTGTATGGCCAAGAGAATGGGCCGCATTTCTGATTGCCTATCGACAATACGGCCCCGCGCCGCTCAACGCACCTAAAACGAGTTCTTCACCCGCATCCTCAACGCAAGCGGCTCCGGTACCAACCGTAGCAACTCCGAAAACGGGCGCCGCCCCCGCCGCAACAACTCCCGCTCCTCCGACGACCGGGTCACTCTCCACCTGGGTCCCCGATCTGAGTGTCCCAGCCAAGATTACCTTAAAAAATGTGATCGAACTGATCGGTATCGCGGTTGAGGTTCCATCCGGCGATGGAAAAAGAATGCGTCTAACCTCGCCCTTTTCGGATGACTCGAGCCGCTATCGCGATTATCTTGGAAGGTTGATAGACGAGGCAACCGTGGTACCTAGCCCGTACCTAACCGGCTGCATCGACATCCTTGCCGCTCCGCGTGAAGTACTGCTCGCGGTACCCGGACTGGATGCCTCGATCGCCGATCGTATTGTCGGTGCCCGAGGCAACACGCCGAGCGGCTCCGAGGATCGACGCACGCCGGCATGGTTACTGTATGAAGGCCACGTCGATCGCCCCACCCTGCAAAAACTCCTGCCTTGGTTAACCTGCCGAAGCGATGTGTACCGAATCCAGTGCGTCGGCTTCCGCGACGCCCGCAGTCCGATATTCCGCTGCACGATGCTGCTCGACGCTCGGCAACGACCGGCGACGATGCAGCGTTTTCAGCACTGGCACGAATGGGATCCCGGCATGCATTTGGTTATCGCGGATGGTCCCCGAACTCCCTAGTGATCACATTCAGGAAGTCGTTGCAGATGGCTCCGTTTCCAACCATGCCGCATTGCGAATGGTACCTTCGATCCGGCATGGACACCGGAACAACGCTCGCCATCCCAGTATTTGATGCGCATTGATGATCCGTTCACTTTCCGACATTCCGTTGTCGCGTGTTCCGATGCCGTCGTGGCTTCGACGCTGGACGACCGCGCATCAACCTGTCGTGGTTGCCTACTGGGATCGGGCGGAGGTGCATTATTTTGTGTCCTGCCGACGGGCCAAGAGCATCCGTCCGTTGGCAGCAGGGTCGCTGGTTCGGGTTCCCGAGACGGATCCTGTGGAGCAACTGGCATCTCACCTTGCCTCATCAAAACTCGCCTGCCGTCGTATTGTGCTGCTGTTGTCGCGTTCGGAATTAGAGCTTTCCACTTTGAACTTGCCGCCTGCGGAGCCGGACGAGATTCCATCGCTGGTGGCCGCCGAGGTCGAACAGCAATTTGGCGACTCAACGACTGCGCCCTTGGTCGACTATTTCGTTGTGCCGGGAGCGGCTGGCTCGACGACCGATGTGATGGCCTTTTCGTTATCTTCGGAATTGGTCAGCCGGTGGCAGGAGACTGTGCGTCGGACCGGCATGCAATTGGCCGCTATTTCTTCGCGACAACTTGCGCCGCTCGGCATTCTTCGTCGCCGTGGGGATTTGCAATTGCCGCTCTCGGTGGCGATCAGCCTGTACAGCGGCGAGGTGGAACTGACGTTGTGCAAGCGGGAGACCCCGTTGTTTCTCCGCACGCTGCGAGTGAGTTCAGATGATCCGCGGACGCTCGCCGAGCAAATCGTGCTGGAAATCCAGCGATGCATTGCGTTGACCAGCGGTCTGGATCGAGCCGGCGCTCCCGAATTGCTGCTCTTCGGTCGGGAGGAAGAACACCGCGGACTGGTTGAAGCATTGCAAGAGCAACCGATCGGCTCGCTGAAAGTCGTTCACCCTCTACAAGATTGGCCTGAATCGGAACGCAATAACGCGGCTTTTGAAGAACAGCTGCAAGTTGTCGCAAATTCCTCCGGCGGTGCGCCCATCACCGTGGATAACGCGACTGTCACACCGGAGCAAAGTCTTTCAGACGCGGCACTGCCGGATGGCAAAACGACGTCGGCAGCGCAGCCCAAAAGCAGTGGCCAGGAATCGCCGGCTTTGGAGCCGCGACCTTCGCGCAGGGTCGACAGTGCCTTGGTGGGCGCAGCATGGGATTTCTTGCACGACGGGATCGAAATCGATCTTCTGGCCCCCCGACGTGCCCCCGTTCCACCTCACCCCGCCCGACGCTGGGCAGCCCTTGCCGCGGGCGTTGCCTTCCTGCTGATTGCCGCAATGGTTGTCCTGTACTCCGACTTGGATGCGATGCGAACGGAATTGGCCGAACGGGAACGCGAATTGACCGACAAACAACGGGTTGCCGACAAAGTTCAGGAAAAGGCGGATGAAACGCGATTCGTGGAACAATGGTTAAGTGATCAAGTCGACTGGCTGGATGCTCTGCAGACCGTTTCGTCTCGCCTGCCCGACGCCCGCCACGCAACCATTCGACGCCTGAACGCCACAACCAACGCCGATGGTGCCGCCATCGATCTCGCGGTACAAGTCAGCGACCCCGACCGACTCGCGGAACTGGAAAGCGGACTCCGAGCTGCCGCCTTCTCGGTCAGCAGCCGCCGCGTCAGCCAACAAGCATTGAATGACGAGTATCCCTGGCAGTTCGAGACTCGGGCGACATTCGAAGTTACACCGCCCAAGGCGACCCGATACCGTCCCAAGAGCGCGTCGTCACCCGCTGAAGACTCGGCGCAGCAAACGGACAAACCGGATGAACCGGATACGGCTGAGGCGCAATCCGGAAACAAGGATGCTCCCCGAGCAAACGGCAAAGCTGCATCCGGCCGCAAGGTCGAAAACAAGAAAAAGAATCCCGGCAAGGAGGCCACGCCATGAACCCGCGTACGCGCCTTCTGGGAATGGTCGGACTCGCTGTTGTGCTGCTTTATTGCGGTGACTACTTCTACGGACAGTGGTTTGAGGAACCCTCGCGCGATTTGGAGTCGCAGTTAAGTCGAGTTGAACGCCAGATCCGTGAAACCGACAACGCAAAAGTCGCTGCCACGAAGAAGGCTAAGCCGCTCGCAAGCTATGCTGCCCGCGCTCTTCCGTACGACCCGGAACTCGCACGGTCGCTCTACCAGGATTGGCTGCTGCAACTGGTCGAGACCCATCGCCTTGAATCCGCCTCGGTCGATGCAGGTTCGCCCAATCGACTTGAAGTTAAATCGCGAGGTCAGAAAAAACGCAAACTGGTTGGTCACAGCTTCAGTATGACACTCCGAGCCAAGACCACCCTGCCGCAATTGGTCAATCTGCTGCATGATTTCCGACACGTCGGACACCTTCACAAAATTCGCTCTCTCTCACTGGTTCCCCTCGGTACCGGAAGCGAACTCGATGTGAACATGTCGATTGAGGTGCTCAGCATGCAGCACGCCGATCGCGAAGACACGCTTTCGACATGGGTGCGTGATGATGAGCAAGCAGACCCGCTGAAAGTTTATTCCGACTTACTCCGTCGCAACCTCTTTGCGCGAGGCCTTCCACAAGCTTTGGCGCAGATTCGTTTGCAGGCGATCACCACCGACAAGAGTGGCCGCAAAGAGGCATGGCTTGGCACCGCAACAAAATCGCAAACGCAAATCGTCGCTCAAGGCGAAAGTCTCGATCTGCAGACGCACAAAGTGGTGGTGGAGGAAATCGAGAGCGAACGAGTGCGTTTGAATGTCGACGAATCCCGGTATTGGCTCGCGTTGGGGCAACGCCTCCGCGATGTGGTCGAACCAAACAACGCGGTGGCCGCTCATTCCAATGCAACCACGACGCCTGCTACCGAATTGAAAGATAGCGACGAGTCGCCCGTCAACCCGAATCCGATCGATGCACCAAAACCGTAAGGTAACTCCCAGTCATCCGCTTCGCGCACGAACCTACTACTGAGTCCTCGATCTCGATCTATGAATAACAACACACGTTTTCGTTTCGGACCTGCGTTCCCGGTGAACTTATTGATCACGAGCGTTGTACTCTGCGTGCCCGCCGCGCTGTACGCTCAACTGCCAGCGGGGTCGCGTAATATAGGCAAGCCGATCCAAGTCCAGCCCAATCCCTCGCAAGCCGCGACAGGAGGTAGCGCCGGTGCCGGTATCATGGGTTCCGCCAGATTCCTGCGTCAGAATCGCTCGCGCCGGGATTTCGTCGGTTCCAATCGGGCTGAACAATCCGGCTTCGTAGGAAGTCAGCAATCGCTGGGAGTCGGTCAAGTAGCGCCGGCCATTGGAGGCGGTGCCGCAGCCATCGGCAACGCGGTTCGAGGTGCGGCTGCCAATCGACGCAATCCTCCTTTGCCTCCACTCCCCAAGAAAGCGATGTACTACCCGCGACTCGACATCGGCAGCCTCGATACGACCGACCGTACCGAACAGTGGCCGGCCGAAGTATCGGCACGATTATCCGAAAGGCTGGCCGGTCTGTCTGATGGCGCCGTCACGGTGCAAGTCGAGGGACGACGAGCCACGCTCGAGGGCACCGTGCGAACCCGAGCAGAGGCCGACCGACTACGGCATTTGGCCGAATTCGAACCCGGTGTCGATGAAGTAATTGATCAGCTTCGTGTCGAGCAACCGAGCGAGAAATAGTCCGGTATCCAAGCAATCCGCAGCGGGAAACGACATGAGAACAGAGTGGCGATGCCCGACTTCTTACCAGCGACTCGACGACTAGCCAGCGGCAATCTGGCGAACCTGCCGTGATCAGCGGATCTGCGCAAAGCACGGCAGACACGCAGCGTTCGATCGCTGGGTTATCCAGGTAATGATTCTGCAGCGGTTACAGCTCGCCTAGATCCTCGTAATTGCCTCGCTCTCCGCCGCATTGGCTATCGCGACTTTCGACCTTGACCGGTCTTAGACGCGTTTCTAACATCAAACAAGCCTTATGAATCACAGGACGTGATAACGGGGCCTCGTCATCAAGATTGTCAGGAAGCGATTCCGCCGTTTCGACAACGTGGGCAGGTATCGGGTGATCGATCGCTAAGGCGCATCATTCATGCTTGCCTGATCGATCATTCAATTGGCTTACACTGACCGTGCGAATAACGCTGGGAGCAAGGATGCTCTTCGTTAGACGACATTACAATCTTTTGCTTTTGGTAACGCTGATCGGCGTTCCCGCGGCCATGGTTGCGCGCGGTCAGAAAACCGAGCCTGCTGCTGCCGGCACCGCTGCGGAGAGCGCCGCGACCACCTCGAATCGCAAAGCATACGCACTCAAATACAAATCCCCGGAAGAGGTTTTGCCCGTCCTGCGCCCGCTTGTTGGCAAAGGGGAAGGTGTCGAATTGCGAGCCGATGCAAAGGGACGGGCGATCATCGTTCGCGGACCCGACTGGGTTCATCAATGTACGCGGCAGGTGCTGGACACTTTAGACAAACCTGCCGATCGTTCAGAGACTCGCGCATCCATCGAAAAAACCGTCGCCTATCAGTGTCATGAGGCGAACCGCGAGACAGTCGAATTACGCATTCGCAAAAAATACCCGGACCAGGAAGTTGCGTTCAGTGGTGAACCGGGTGCCGAGATCGTCTTCGTTCGCGCACCCGAGCGCATTCACCGTGAGCTACGAACGTGGCTCGAACCGCTTGCCGCTCGCGAGCCTGGAAGAGCAGCCGAGTCAGAGGGACCAAGTCGTGAGCGATCGGCTGGACGAAAAGCGAATGCTTCATCGCCTCCTGAAGCAGCAGATGCCAATACTCCTCGACGCAAATATGTTTCCGTCGTCGCCGATCAGACTACCGCTGTCCGCCGCGCGCTGTTCCAGTTGCTGGACGGGCGGATCGAAGCGGGATCCGATGACGACTCGTTTCTGGTAACAACCGCTTCCGGAAACGCAGTAATACGGATCGATACCCGTCACGAAGAGTTCGTGGTGGAGGGGCCGATTACCGTCGTCGACCAACTGAGTCGACTGATTGATGCGTTGGCGCGGAATCGTTCATCGACCGGTCGAGTGCAAGTCGTGCCTCTCAAACGCGACACACAGCCTCGTTTGCGCGAGTTCATCGGCCCCCATCCGGAATCCGCTCCGGCTTCGGAGCCCGATCGCCAGGGTGCGCTTCGTCGCGGCGTTGATCGTCGCGTGCAACCTGTTGCGTATCAACAGAATAGCACGCTGCCCGCCCCGCAGAATGCAGGTGAGCCAACAGGCAACGAGGACGACCCGGAGCGTAAGGACGGACAACCGCGTCTTGCGCAATTCGAAGGGGTGGAGATGGAAATGCTGCCGGATCTCGATGCGATCATTCTTCGCGGACGGGATCAGGAATTAAAGCAACTCGCCGAGATCATCCAGCAACTGGAAAAAATCAGTCGCGAGACGCAGGCCGTGATTGAACTTGTGCCTCTGCAATTCGCGAGTTCGCAGCGTGTTGCGACGATTATCACCCAAACTCAGACGCAGCTGATTGGAAATCGTCAAGGACGAGCGACCGCCACCGCACTGGTGAAACCCAACGCCATGCTCTTGATTGGTTGGGGCGAGGCCGTCAAGGCGATCGCCGAGCTGATCGAGAAACTCGACCAACCGGTCGACCCCGAGACGACGTTCGACATCGTTCGCCTGAAGCATGCCAATGCGACCACCGTCCAGACGTCGCTGACAACTTTTTATGCAACGCGCACAGCACTTGGCACCGTCATTCAATCGACCGCCGATCTTCGCACAAACTCGATTATTGTTCATGCTTCGCCGCGAGACCTGGCGGAAGTGCGAGCACTTATCGAAAAATTGGATGTGCCGCAGGGCGCAACCGTACAACGGACCCGAGTCTTTCCCATTCAGAACAGTCTCGCCGCCGACGTTGCACAGACGCTGCAGCAGGCGATTCAACCCACGACGCCTGCCGGCCGCAGCGCAGCCATGGAGTTGATGCTGGAAAACGGCCAGGGCGTCGTTGCCTCCGGGATCCTGGAAAACACGCAGATCACGATCAACGCCCGCAACAACAGTTTAATTATCAGCGCACCGGCCGCAAATTTTGAACTCATCGAGAACCTGATTCGGCAACTCGACGTTCCCGGCATGGTCGCCAAGATCAAGATTTTCCCGATTGCGAATGGGGATGCAGCGACGCTTGTCGAAACGCTGCGTTCGTTGCTGCCGTCCCAAACCGGTACCACGCAGGGTCCGCAACTCTCGAGTGCTCCGGGTGAGTCCTCGCTCGCGCCGCTGCGGTTTACTGTGGATACCCGCAGCAACAGCCTGATCGCAACCGGCTCCGAAGGGGATTTAAAAATTGTCGAGGCGCTGATTGTGCGGCTGGACGAAAGCGACTCAATGCAGCGGCGCAGCTTGGTGTACCAACTACGCAACGCTGCCGCAGTAGACGTCGCCTTGACCGTCAACGATTTCCTCCGCGCCAATCGTCAACTTGAAACAGCCGGCCCTAATCGGATCAGCCCGTTCCAGCAGCTCGAGAAAGAAGTGATCGTCGTGCCCGAACCGGTCGCGAATAAGCTGATTCTCAGCGCCACTCCCCGCTACTTCGATGAAATCAGCAAACTCATCGAAAAGCTGGATGAACAGCCGCCCCAGGTCATGATTCAGGTTTTGATCGCGGAAGTTGCCCTGGGTGACTCCGAGGAGTTCGGCGTCGAACTAGGCATACAAGACTCGGTGCTCTTCGACCGCAGCCTGCTTGGCAATCTGATTTCGACGACCAACACGAATCAGGCATCGACACCATCCGGGATCGTCACCTCGACGCAACAGACGGTCGTCGCGGCAAGTAACACGCCTGGCTTCGATTTCAATAACACGAATCCGCTGGG
Source organism: Planctomycetota bacterium (assembly GCA_046045565.1). Lineage (GTDB taxonomy): Bacteria > Planctomycetota > Planctomycetia > Pirellulales > Pirellulaceae > VGZA01. The sequence goes on from JBJOLO010000498.1 coordinate 9,385, forward strand.
GAACAGCGGCTCGGCGAAGTCGTTGACCACCGCGGGTGCGGTCGGTGGGCAAGGCCTCTCCAACTTCGATGTCGGTCGCGGTAACGCGGAACTGGGATTTGGCGGCCTGGTGCTCTCAGCCAGTAGTCAGAATCTCAGCGTCCTGATGCGAGCGCTGCAGGAATCGAAGAGGCTCGATGTGCTCAGTCGACCGCAAGTGCTGACGCTCGACAATCAGCCGGCCTTCATCCAGGTCGGTCAACGAGTGCCTCGCATCGTAGGCTCGGCGGTGAATCAAGTTGGACAGCAAAACAACATCACGTTGGAAAACGTCGGATTGATCCTCGGCGTCACGCCGCGCATCAGTCCGGACGGAAACGTCGTCATGGAAATCGACGCCGAAAAGTCGGAACTGGGTGCGGAAGACGAGGGCATACCGGTTTCGGTTTCGACCAACGGCACCGTCATTCGCTCGCCTCGCATCAACACCACCACTGCACAGGCAACCGTCAGTGCGGCCAATGGCGAAACGATCATTCTTGGCGGCTTGATCACCAAATCGATGCGTCAACAACATCGAAAAGTTCCTTTCCTGGGCGATGTACCGCTACTCGGCAACCTCTTTCGATACGATTCGCAGAGTGAACGCCGCACTGAGCTGCTGATCATCCTTACGCCGAACGTCGTTCGCACGCAAGAAGATATGGAGCGGCTCAAGCAAACGGAAGTATCTCGAATGAGTTGGTGCGCGGCGGATGTGTTTGACATTCACGGCGACCTGGGATTAGGGCCGCAACTGGGCAGCAACCTTCCCGAGAGCGAGGGACTGGAGGTTGTCTATCCCGATGTCGATCCTCGCGGTCGGCTCCGTGAACGTCGAACCAATCGCTCGCAAGGCATGTTCCATTCGCAGGCCCCGACTCGCGAATCACCGACGGCTGCGTCACGAGGCGGCACCAGGACCGGGGCCCCTAACGCCGGGTCCCCGATCGCAGGGCCACCCGTTGCAGGACCACCTGTAGCAGGACCAGCCATCAACAACGACGATCACGTTCATCCGGCAGCCGCTGAATATTTACCTGTGACGCCACCCGATCAACGCTCGCTGCGAAATCGGGACATCGGCACCGAGGGATACCAACCGTCCGGAAACCGCGAACCTCCCTACGACCGTCGCGTGATGCCTGCCAACCGCTGGCAGGAGACCGTCGCGCCGGGAGGCATGCCACCGGGAACAATTCCTTCCGCTGCAATAACGCCGGGGAATGGGATATCTGGCAGTCCCACGCCGGTTCAACCCGCCACGCTGCAGGGAGCCGTACGATGAGTGCTCTCCGCGCTCGAACCATCTATTGGCTGATCGCGTTAGTGTGGGCTGCGTTGGCAACCACCGGCTGCCAATCGTTCACGGCTCCCAAAACCTGGCAGATGCCTTGGTCGCAGTCGAAAAAAGAACCCGAGGTTCCCGATCGCATCCTTGCGGTTTGGAGCGATACCGTTTTGCATCAGCCCGGTGAGCCGGGTTTGCGCGGGTTTGGTGGCAGACTGTTTTTCTACCTGGGAGACAACAAGGATCCGATCGAAGTCGATGGGGGACTTGCCGTCTACGTGTTCGATGCCGACAAACTGGATCCGCATGCGCCCTCGCCGGAGCGCAAATTTGTATTTACCGCGGATCAATTTGCGACACACAAGAGCAACTCCGACTTGGGATGCTCTTACAGCATCTGGATCCCCTGGGACGAGGTTGGCGGTCCAAGCCAACGATTGAGCTTGGTCGCACGCTTTGAAGGTCGCAAGGGCGGCACCGTGATCTCACAACCGACGGTCAAGCTTCTGCCCGGCACCTCACACAAAGTCTCCATCCGCCAGGAGACCGCGTCGCCCGAGAACTTGCCCGTTCCACCCGAAGGATCTGCACTGCGACAGGTTGGTTTTGATGAGAGCCCCAGTTCGTTCGCAACCCATCGTCGCAGTCCGGAAACAAACCGCTCCACACCTTTCACCATTGATCTGCCGCCATCGTTTTACCAGCGTCATCTCCTTGGCAACGCGACGAACGCCGAGGTAACCGAGTCGTCCATTCCGCTCTCAACCTCCTCGGGCTCAAAGCCATCCGAACAAATGCCTGCCGCCCGGGAATCCACTCGAGATCAAGAAGCGGAACGGAGCAACGCGGCCGTTGCCCCCTCCGCGACACGCAGTACGCTCGGCGATCGGACTCGTCAACGTGAGCTCACCGAATCGGGCGAGCCCACCGAATCGAGCCAGCCCACCGAATCGAGCCAGCCCACTGACACGCGCGACGCTCGCAAGGAGCGAGCGCCGCAACCGCGCCTCTCTCGGTTTCCGAACAATCCCAACCCGCGCAGCCGCAATCTTCGACGCGAGCCGCTGCCCGCTGGATGGATGGAATCGCTGCCGCAGACGCCCCGTCGCTAGTCCACGTGGTCCATCAAAAACAACATCTCCCGACGAAAAACTGCCCTATCTGCGGCCGCCCGTTCACGTGGCGTAAGAAATGGGAGAAGGTCTGGCAGCAAGTTATTTATTGTTCGAACGCATGCCGGAAAAAAGCATCCGCTTCAGCTCGCGCACCCGGCAATCGCGACCACTGACGACTCATGCAATGTCTTGGCGCGCCGCTCGTGGTTTTGCTATCGTCAGGCTAGACGTAAGTCGTCTGGAGTAATGGAATTACTCGCGACTCGCGACCTGAAATCGTACCTGTCATTGCCACAGGAAGAGTCTTCTCATGCACCGAACACTCTCGGTAGTTCTCCCACTTTTCCTTCCCCTGGCTGTCGCAGCTTCTGCCGCGTTGCCGTCAATTGCCGACGATACCTCCCGTGAAACGACCAATGCAACTGCCCAGGAAATGCTCCAAGCGGGAGACCACTCACGCAAGTTGACGGTCGGTGACTTCGAGCGAAGCTACTCGGTCCACGTTCCCAAAAACTACGATGAACAGCGGCCATTGCCGGTGGTGCTCGCATTGCATGGCGCGGCGATGAATGGATCGATGATGGCATGGTTCTCGGGACTCAATAAGAAGTCTGACGAGGCGGGATTCCTGGTGGTCTATCCTGATGGAACGGGAACGGGGCCTTTCTTGACCTGGAACGCCGGCGGTTTGCGGGGACGCATGGCGGAAGGACGGCCGAACGACGTCGAGTTCATCAGCAAGTTGCTGGACGATTTGGCAAGCGTGGCGAAGATCGATGCGCAACGCGTGTACGCGTGTGGGATGAGCAACGGCGGGATGATGTGCTATCGACTCGCAGCCGAACTGTCAGATCGCGTCGCCGCCATTGCACCGGTGGCCGGCACAATTGCCATCGAAGAGCACAAGCCTACGCGTGCCGTGCCCGTGATTCATTTTCACGGAACGAAAGACAACATCGTGCCGTTCGAAGCTGCCAAGGGAACGGCCGCATCGTTCATGAGAATCAAAGGCGTTGAAGATTCCGTCCAAACCTGGGTGAAGCTCAACGCTTGTCAAACGCCACCACGAACGGATGTGCTCTCCAAAGACGGTGACTCGATGAAAGTCACTCGCACCACCTACGATCAAGGCAGGAATGGGGCGGAAGTCGTGCTGGTACTCATCGAAGGCGGCGGCCATACTTGGCCAGGCCAGCAGCCACCCGTCGGCTTCA
>JBJOLO010000599.1:0-2752 GCA_046045565.1 Planctomycetota bacterium
CCTCCAGCGAGATGTACGGCAAAGTTTGCGAAGTACCGCAACGGGAGACCACTCCGTTCCATCCTCGCAGTCCCTATGCCTGCGCGAAAGTCTTCAGTTACTGGCAAACGGTAAACTACCGCGAAGCATACAATCTCTACGCCTGCAACGGCATTCTTTTCAATCACGAATCGCCTCGTCGAGGCGAAGGCTTTGTCACGCGTAAGATCACGCGGGCCGCCACCCGCATCCGCGAGGGACTGCAGGACAAGCTCTACCTCGGCAACTTGGATGCAAAACGGGACTGGGGCTTCGCCAAGGATTACGTGGAAGCAATGTGGCTCATGCTGCAACAAGATGAGCCGGAGGATTTCGTAATCGCCACGGGTGAGACCCATTCGGTCCGCGAATTCCTGGAAAAGACGTTTCAGCGCGTGGGACTGCCATGGAAGAGCCATGTCGAAATCGACTCGCGCTACATGCGACCGAGCGAAGTGGACCTGCTTCTGGGCGACGCAAGCAAAGCGCGTGAAAAACTCGGCTGGCAGCCTCAGACCAGCTTCGAGGAACTCGTGAACTTGATGGTGGACGCCGACTGGGAAACTGCCCGCAGTGAACGCATCTCCGTGAACTGTCGCGCTGCCTGATGGTGAACCGCGCAGATCGCGACAGGACGGCTCGACCTCGATGTGTGCCGTCCATCCTCGTGGAGTCAACGTCTGCGGAAGGGGATTGTCATGGCGGGCAATGTCGACGGAATTTCAAGAATCCTGCTGGTCCGCACGGACCGGTTGGGTGACTTGATTCTGACGTTTCCCGCAATGCACTACGTGAGGGAATCGTTTCCCCACGCCCAAATCACCGCACTTGTCGCATCTCGAACCGTAAGTCTCTTGCAGCAATGCAATCTGGTCGACCGGATTCTACCTGACGACCCGCACGACAACGCCGCCGCACTATCTCGAAAACTACGCGCGCACGATTTTGACGCGGCGATCATTTTCAACACCAGCAGTCGCAACTGCCTGGCAGTTTGGCGTGCCGGCATTCCGACGCGCGTCACCTGGAGCGGCAAACCGATCAGTTGGCTGGCAGGCAATCGACGCGTCTTTCTGCGTCGAAGCCATCCGCCGATCCATGAATCGCAATTCGCTTTGAAACTGGCGCAACGCCTTTGCGATCGCGATCTACCTGCCCCCTGGCTGCCGCAACTTCGCATTCCCGACGAGGTCACCGCACGGGTGCGATCCCGTCTGGCAACAGCAACCGGCAGTCGACGTCCCTTATTCGGCATTCATCCGGGCAACTACCGGAGTTCCTACAACTGGCCGCCCGAGCGCTATGCGGCGCTGATCAACACGCTGGCACACCACGGGGCGGTTCTCGTTACGGGCGGCCCCGGTGAAAAACAGCTTCTGGAGCAACTGCGGAGCTCCGTCCCAGCCAACTTGTCGCACCGGATTGCGTGGTCGAATGACTTCGATGTGATCGAACTTGCCGCCGCGATTGCCGAACTCGATGTGCTCACGGTTTCAAATACCGGCCCGATGCATCTGGCAGGAATACTCGGCACACCGCAAGTCGCCCTGTTCAGTTCGATAACGAACCAATCGGCTGCGAAGTGGGCGCCGCTTGGCCAGCACGCCACCATTCTCGAGGCGCCGTGCGAAGAGAATCGGCCCAAAAGAATGACGCAGGCCGAGTCGTTCGCGCACATGGCTCGCATTTCGGTCGAACAGGTGGTTCAAGCCAATCTCGAACTGCTCCGGTCTCGCACGCAACCCCGATCCGCACGCGCCAGCTGAATGGCAACACAGCAAGCAACTTCCCGCGGCAGGCTCGCGATTGGCAGACCTCGGCTTACGGCAAGCATGGATCCCGAACCTAGTGCGAACAACCGCCGCCCACGTGTTCGAAGAAATCGTTGCCCTTGTCGTCGACGAGGATGAATGCGGGAAAGTCCTGCACTTCAATGCGCCAAATCGCTTCCATACCCAGTTCCGCGAACTCGACCACTTCGACTTTCCGGATGTTCTCCTTGGCCAGAATCGCGGCGGGGCCGCCGATGCTGCCGAGATAAAAACCGTGATGCTTCTTGCACGCCGCCGTCACTTGTGGACCTCGATTGCCTTTGGCAATCATCACCAGGCTACCACCCGCCTGCTGGAACACATCGACATAAGCATCCATGCGTCCGGCGGTTGTCGGGCCGAATGAACCGCTCGGCAACCCATCCGGCTTTTTCGCCGGCCCCGCGTAATAGACCGGATGGGCCTTGAAATAATCGGGCAGCGGTTTGCCGGCGTCGAGTTGTTGCTTGAGCTTCGCGTGAGCAATATCGCGGGCCACGACGATCGGCCCGTTCAACAGCAATCGGGTCGTGACCGGATACTGCGTCAACTCGGCCAGGATTTCGGCCATCGGTCTATTGAGATCCACTCGCACGGCCGCGTCGTCTTTGCGATGACGCAACGCTTCGGGGATGTACTTCAACGGCGCGGTTTCCAACTGCTCGATGTAGACGCCGTCCCGCGTAATCTTTCCCTTCGCTTGTCGATCTGCACTGCACGAGACCGCGATTCCGATCGGCAGCGACGCACCATGGCGAGGCAACCGAATCACGCGCACATCGAGTGCAAAATACTTTCCGCCAAACTGAGCACCGATGCCGCACTTCCGGGCCGCCTCCAGCATTTGCGACTCCAGCTCCAGATCGCGAAATGCCCGACCATGCTCATTGCCACTCGTGGGAAGATGGTCCAAATACCGAGTC
>JBJOLO010000603.1:0-6680 GCA_046045565.1 Planctomycetota bacterium
AAGCATGCAGCGCGCTGGTCAGCGTGCTGCGATTGGTGACACTTTGGCCGGTGGCGGTTTGAAGTCGATCGCGCACTGCCGGCGATTTCAAATGAAACACCAGGTCGTCGGTACGCAGGCAAGGGATGTACTTCGACGTATCCCAGCCTTCCAACCGGTCGTCGAAATCATTGGTGAGAAATACCGCCTGCAAGCGTGACGTTTGCAGCACGTGATCGGCCCATTGATGTCCCTGCATCCGTCCCAGCGAGGTGTCGTAGGCCTGTTGCCAGTTCTCCAGCGTCAGGCGTTGATCCTTGAAGTCGGCGAACGTTTGTAGGATCTCGATGAGCCAGGAATACTGATTGGTGTTTTCGAGCGGAGCAAGGTTTGCCACCAGTCGTTCGACCTTGGAGCGAGGATCGATGCCCGGTTCCTCGATCGAGGCTTTCGGCATCCCGGCCGAGTGGGCGAGTTCGGTGTAGTAGTGGTAGCCGAGTAATTCGCTGAGATTGCTGGCGGCGGGGGCGTGCGGATTAATATGCGTGTGCGGATCGACGATGCAAAGCGAGGAGAGTTCCGCGAAAATTCGTTGGCGCAATTCCGCTGTCATTTTTTTGACTTTCGAAGAGCCTTGATTCGTTGCCTTGCCTGTGCCACCCCGGGTGCCGACTATGGAACGAGGACTTTTTCCCAGATATGCTGAGTCTCGGCAAGTCGGGGAAGCGGTGTCCTTCGCAGAAGCTGGTGTCAGGCAATGTTGCGTGTTATCGCGTGCGGTTTTCTGCTCAGTGTAGTGCACGCCGCCTCGTTGATGGCGGATCCGATCGATGTGTCATCATTACCTCCGGCAGCGGAGGGGCCGGTCAGTTTTGCAGAGGATATCGAGCCATTATTCCGCCGGCACTGTTATGCCTGTCATGGCCCCGAGCGTCAGGAGTCGGGACTGCGGCTGGACGCGAAATCGAAGGCGATGGCGGGCGGCTCCCATGGTCCGACGATCGTGGCGGGCAACAGTGCGAAGAGCCGCTTGATTCTGGTTGCTGCCGGATTGGATGCCGAGATCGGCGCGATGCCGCCGAACGAAGAGGGAGCCACGGCGACACGTTGGACGGCGAAGCAGATCGGGGTGGTGCGAGCGTGGATCGATCGTGGGGCGGAGTGGCCGGAGCGTTCGCCTGCCGAACTCGCGGCAAGTCATTGGTCATTCAAGCCGATCGCGCGGCCGATCCCGCCGGTACCGAAACGCGGGGACTGGCTGCGCACTCCGGTCGATGCGTTTGTCGCGGCGACGCTTGACGAGCATGGAATCGAGCCGGCGGCTGATGCGTCACCCGCAACGTGGTTGCGGCGTGTGCAACTCGATTTGGTCGGCCTGTTACCAGACCAGGACCTCGCGACTGACGTTCTCGAGTTTTCGCAGCCCGATCGGCGCGAACGCGCATTGGATCGCATCCTTGCCAGTCCCGGTTGCGGGGAACGGTGGGGGCGGCATTGGCTTGATTTGGCACGATACGCCGATAGCGACGGCTACGAAAAAGACAAGCCGCGACCGTATGCGTCGCATTACCGGGATTGGGTGATCGGGGCGATCAACGACGACCTGCCGTTCGACGAGTTCTCGACAGATCAACTCGCGGGCGACTTGCGCACTCCGCTGAGCGACGCCAGGCGCATTGCAGCCGGGTTTCATCGCAACACGTTGCATAACACCGAAGGCGGAGCCGACCCGGAAGAGGATCGTGTGAAGAAAACGGTGGATCGCACCAATACGGTCGGTACGGTCTGGCTTGGGTTGACTGTCGGATGTGCGCAGTGTCACTCCCACAAATATGATCCGATCACGCAGCGCGAGTATTATTCGCTGTATGCATTCTTCGATAGCCTGAACGAACAGGAATTCGACTTTCGGGGTGCCGGTGCGAGTGAGGTGGAAAAGGCGGCGACGGTATCCGAAGGCGATATGCCGCGGATGACGTATGTGCATGTGCGCGGTGATTTTCTTTCACCGGGCGAGCAGGTTCAGCGCGGTACGTTTGCCGTTTTGCCAGCACTCAAAGAGCACGACCGCCGCAGCGACCGCTTAACGATGGCGAACTGGCTTTTTCATCCGTCGCATCCGTTGACCTCGCGTGTGGCGGTGAATCGCATTTGGGGGCGTTTGTTTGGACGCGGGTTGGTCACGAGCACGGATGATTTCGGTCGTCAGGGCGAGCGACCGTCCCATCCCGCGCTGCTGGATTGGCTTGCGTCGGAATTTCGCGATTCGGGGTGGCAGGCAAAGCGGTTTCAACGCAAGGTGATGCTGTCCGCATCCTATGCGCAGTCGTCGAAGCCGCGGCCGGAGTTGGCGACTTTTGATCCGGAAAATAAATGGCTGGCGCGACAGGCTCGCATGCGGGTCGAGGCGGAGATCATCCGCGACTTGGCGTTGGATGCCGGCGGTTTGCTTGTCCGGCGAGTCGGCGGGCCCTCGGTACGGCCCCCGCAACCAAGCGAATACGCAAGCTTGACGTACGCGAATAGCGCCAATTGGAAAACCAGCGACGGAGCGAACGCCTATCGCCGCGGCCTGTACACCTTTTTTCAGCGGACTTCTCCCTACCCGATGTTGATGACGTTCGACGCGCCGGACTCAAACGAGTGCTGTGTGCAGCGCAGCACCAGCAACACACCGCTGCAGGCTTTGACACTCTGGAACGATCCCGTTTTTTTTGAGGCCGCTCAGGGGTTGGCTCGTCGTATCGCCTCGGTCCCGACTCATGAAGCCGAACGCCGATTGGCCGATCGAGATCGCATTCGCTTCGCCATGCGGATCTGTTTGACACGCGAGGCGGAGGCGAACGAAATCGAGGCGTTGCAGGCGTTGCGAGATTGGGCGGATGAGCAAGCGTTGGTTCGGAGTGCAGACGGGAACCGGGCGGAGCGAGGCGGAAATCGCGATGCGTTCGCCGAGGCGTGGTTGCATGTGGCGAGGGTGCTCTTGAACCTCGATGAATTCATCATGCGAGAATGACGATGAACAGCGAGTTTGAGTTTTCGCGACGTCGATTTCTTGCCAACAGCGCACCCGGCCTAGGCGGCTTGGTGCTCGCCAGTCTCTTCGCTCAAGAAGGGTTGTTCGCCGAGGCCACCGATCCGTTGGCGCCACGACTGCCCCCGCTGCCGGCGAAAGCGAAACGCTGCATCTTCTTCCTGCCCGAGGGCGGACCGAGTCAGATGGACCTGTTCGATCCGAAACCCAAACTGCAGGAATTACACGGTCAGAAGCTTCCCGAGTCGTTGGTGGAACGCGTTCGATTTGCTTTCATCAAAAAAGAGACCGCCGTTCTGGCCGGATCGCCTCGCGTTTTCCGCCGTCATGGTCAGTGTGGAATGGAGCTTTCCGACTTCTTGCCGAGGCTCGGCGAATGCGCGGACGATCTGTGCTTGATCCGATCGATGCACACCGACTCTTTCAATCACCATCCCGCACAGTTGATGCTGAACAGCGGCATTCCGCGATTTGGTCGCCCGAGCATGGGGTCGTGGTTGACATACGGGCTGGGCACGGAGAGTTCTGAGTTGCCAGCGTATGTGGTACTCACGGCGGGGCGCGGCGGAAGTGGAGGCGTTTCGAATTGGTCGAGCGGCTTTTTGCCATCGACGTATCAGGGCGTATTGTTGCGCAATCAAGGCGATCCGATTCTTCATCTGGCGAGTCCGCCGGGGGTGACGCGCGAGCAGGATCGGGTAAGCCTGGACGCTCTGCGCAGACTGAATCAACAGCGCCTCACCGATCTCGCCGATCCTGAAATCGCCAGCCGCATTGCTGCGTATGAACTTGCCTTTCGGATGCAATCGGCTGCGCCCGAACTCGTCGATCTGACTCGCGAGACGGCCGGCACGCTGGACGAATACGGGTTGAATCGTCCGGAACCGGAGAAGCATAACGTTCGTGGCGGCGGACCCCACGTCTATCGGCAATTCGCCACGAACTGCTTGTTGGCTCGACGACTGGTCGAACGCGGTGTGCGATTCGTAACGGTGCTCCATGCTTCGTGGGATCATCATTCCAACATCGATGAGGAACTTGCCTACAACGCGGGGATGGCCGATCAGCCGATCGCGGCCTTGCTGAAGGACCTGAAACGCCGCGGACTGCTCGATTCGACGCTCGTGCTATTTGCCGGTGAATTCGGGCGCACGCCGCTGGCCGAGAACAGGGGCGGGGTGATGCCCGAGAAAACGGGACGTGATCACCATCCGTTTGCCTTCAGTGTCTGGATGGCGGGCGGCGGGGTACGACCGGGGCTGGTCTATGGTGCCACCGATGAACTCGGCTGGGCCCCGACGGAAAACCCGGTGCACATCCACGACCTGCATGCGACGATCCTGCGGCTGTTCGGATTCGACCACCGACGCTTGGTTGCGCAGTTTAAAGGGCTGGATGTCCGACTGACCGATCAGGGCGGAAAAGTCGTGGAGCCGCTGCTGGGCTAATCGACCAAGTCGCTCGCCCGCCCGATCGCGTGATGCTCCTCGAATCGCGTTCAGGTGCTCAGCGGGATCGGGCTGTGCAAGAAAGAATGCAGGCGAGTCGGAAGTTCCGTCGTCAGCGATTCACGCAGGAAGAATTCGCCTCGCAGTCGCGCACGGCGAATCACACCTTTCTCCAGGTCGTCGCCAAAAACGGTCCATGCGGTCGTGACCGTCGTCGCCGAGCGATGCACTTGAACGTCTTGGACATCGGCGGGGTGCACCCATTCGGCGTAAGCCCATTGGTTGTCGAGTGCGATCGCAAAGATCGTGGGGCGTACTTGTCCCGAGGTGACGGCTTGGGCATCCAAAGGCTGTCCGCTGGAATCGAAATACCAAGTTTCGTTCGATGGCAGGCAGGACGTGACACGGATGGCCGGGTTTCCGGACAGCAATCGGTTCTGTAACGACAGGACGACCTCCAGGCCGGAATCGGTTTCGGCGCGTCGCCAGTAGATCTGCCATCCGAACGGGGAGTCGGAGGTGCTGTAGGACGCAATCAGGTCGTCGCCACGGACGTACGAATCGCTTGCGGTAAGGGTGGCAGTGCCCGGACGGACGAGCTCAACCCGGAGCAGCATTGCATTGGCAAGCGGGGGCAGGGATCGATCCGGGCGGACCTGTTGGAGTCCCAGTTCCGGTTTTTGGACATCGATCGAGAATTCCGGGGCGGTACCCTGCCAGCGGGCGAGTCGACCGTCGAATTGCCACATAGGCTGACTCCTGCGTCAACAAAGGATGCAACAAAAAAACCCCGCCGATCGCGGCAAGGCGAAGCGGCGGGGCCGGAACAGAGAAGAGGCCAAATCAATCAAGCTTCAGGAATGATAGAAAATAATGCCCGTGATCAACGTGATAAAAATGATGCTGGAATCCGTCCCGAACCCTATCTGCCAAGAGGCTAACGAGGGTCTGTGGCCGTCCAACTCCCCCGATGATATCAGGATCGGTAGACGTGTCCATACTTTGGCAGGAATTCTTTGGGAAGAAAAAGGCGTGGTTTTCATGCAGTTCAGGGGTTGTTTTTGCATCGAGTATCATGCACAAAAGCCGCATGGACCGTAGCCTGCTGCACAACCGTCGGGTGCGCACGAGCGGCTGACAAACGGGAAATCAGGTTAGGGGTGAGTTGGCAAGCAGGGGTAAGGTGGAAGCATGGGTGAGCCAGATGTGGGGGCAGCCGTTTACCGGGACACAGCGTTGGAAGCGGCCCGTGCCGGCGGCGCGGTATTGATGGAATGGTTTGATCGCAAATCGGTTCGCGAAAAGCGACCGAAAGACCTCGTTACCGAGGCGGACTTTGCATCGCAGGAGGCGATTCGAGGGCGGCTGCTGGCTGCTTTTCCGGACCACGGTTTTTTGGGAGAGGAGGGGCAGGCGAAAGACTCTCTGTCGGGATTTCGCTGGATCGTTGACCCCTTGGATGGCACGGTGAACTACGTGCACCGTCTGCCCGGGTTTGCGGTTTCAATTGCCCTGGAATTTGCCGGCAAAATGCTGCTCGGTGTCGTTTACGACCCGCTCGCCCAGGAGTGTTTTACCGCCGAGGCGGGTGGGGGGGCGTACCTGAACGGAAAACCGATTCAGCCCAGCGCCTGCGAGGCACTGCGGGATGCGCTGGTGGCGGCCAGCTTTTCGGCGAATGTCGCTCGCAATTCGGTCGAAATCGCCCGGTTCCTGGAGGTCCTGGAGGCGAGCCAATCGATTCGGCGGTTGGGGTCGGCAGCATTGAATCTGTGCTATGTCGCCATGGGCCGTCTGGACGCCTATTGGACCACCAGCGTTCAGTCTTGGGATATTGCGGCGGGTGCGTTGATTCTCGCCGAGGCTGGGGGCATCGTGACCGGCCTGGACGGTGGCCAACTGGACTGGCTCCAGCCCGAAATGGTTGCTGCAGGACGAGATAGCGTTCATCGGCAACTCGTAGCCACCCTGCAGAAAGCAGCTGCATCGGGGTAGATCCCGTCCGTTCGAGCCCCATTCGCGACGCCTGCAGGTGGAACGGCCTGGCGAAGAGTCACGGAGCTTCGAGGCGGAAAAGCTTTAAGTCCCTATCCGGTCTGGGTAAACTGGAGGGGTGTCCCCGACGATCGATGCCTCGCATTTGGGTCCGTGAAGGGAGAGCGTCGGCTACGACACGCTAGCAGGAAGTTTGTCTGTCGCTTGCCCACGGGCGATCGAGC
>JBJOLO010000609.1:0-13337 GCA_046045565.1 Planctomycetota bacterium
TGCTCCTCGTAGGTCTGAAAGTTTCCTTCACACCAATGCACGTACGCATCGCCTTCGAATGCCAAAATGTGCGTGGCGATTCGATCGAGGAACCAACGATCGTGCGTGATGACCACGACGCAGCCGACGTAGTTGAGGATCGCTTCTTCCAGCGCCCGCAGGGTGTCGACGTCGAGATCATTCGTCGGTTCGTCAAGCAACAGCACATTGGACCCGCGACGAAGCAACTTGGCGAGATGCACGCGATTGCGTTCACCTCCCGACAAGGTACCGACCTTTTTCTCTTGATCCGGACCGCGAAAATTGAACCGCGAGACATAGGCCCTCGCGTTGATTTTCCGCCCGCCCATCTCCAGCAGATCGGTGCCGCCGGAGATCTCCTCGTACACCGTTTTGTCAGGCGATAAGGCATCGCGATTCTGGTCGACGTAGCCCAATTCCACGGTCTCGCCAACGCGCATCTTGCCGTTGTCCGGCTTCTCCTCTCCGACAAACATGCGAAAGAGGGTTGTTTTTCCGGCACCGTTCGCACCGATCACGCCCACAATGCCACCGGCGGGCAGACGGAAACTCAGGTCTTCCATCAACACACGATCGCCGTACGCTTTGCTGATGCCTTGGGCTTCGATCACCAGTTCACCGAGGTGCTTCCCCGGGGGAATCTGCATTTCAAACTCGTCGGGACGCTCCTCAAATCGCTCCGACGCCATCTGCTCATAGGCTTTGATACGAGCCTTGCTCTTGGACTGCCTCGCACGGGGCGACATCCGAATCCACTCCAGCTCGCGCGACAGCGTTTTCTGCCGCGCTTCCTGGGCGCGTTCTTCGCGAGCGAGCCGAGCCTGCTTCTGCTCCAGCCACGAAGAGTAATTCCCCTCCCAAGGAATTCCCTGCCCCCGATCGAGTTCCAGAATCCATTTCGCCACATTGTCCAGGAAGTACCGGTCGTGCGTCACCGCCACCACCGTGCCGTGGTACTCGGCCAAATGCCGTTCCAGCCACGCCACCGCCTCGGCGTCTAAGTGGTTCGTGGGCTCGTCGAGCAACAACATGTCGGGCCGCTGCAACAACAACTTGCATAGCGCCACCCGACGACGTTCGCCACCCGAAAGCTTCGTCACGTCCGCCTCGGCGTCGGGCAGATTCATGACATCCATCGCCACTTCCAACTCGTGGTCGAGATTCCATGTATTGTCGGCTTCGATGCGGTCTTGCAAACGAGCCAATTCGTCGCAGAGCTTCTGCATTTCTTCGTCTTCCAGCGGTTCCGCCAATCGCTGGCTGATCTCGTTGTAGCGGTCGAGCATCGCGCGACGCGGCGCGACGGCTTGGGAGATGTTCTGCAGTACATTGAGACTCGGGTCGAGTCGCGGTTCCTGCGCCAGGTAGCCGCGAGTGAAGCCGTCGGTAAGCCGGGCCTCTCCGTCGAAATCGCGGTCGTCGCCGGCCATGATCCGCAACAGCGTGCTTTTGCCCGACCCGTTTCGGCCAAGCACCCCAATCTTCGCCCCCGGGAAGAACGACAGCCAGATGTCCTTGAGCACCTCCCGCTGTCCAATCTTCTTCGCCAGCCTCTCCATCGAAAAAATATATTGCTGAGCCATGAGCAGTCCGCGTTGTTCCTCGAGTAGTTGCTTCAAACGTGATTGCTTAAAAGAGAATCGCCGTAACCATTTTCCGTATCATTCCGCCGCTCGCGTCTCGCTTGACCACCGTTCCTCGCGACGACAGGCCATCATGCCAGAGCTGAACGCGGTCGCACGCGGCAAACGCTTCCGGTGCAAACCGATGCGAACAAGCCCCGTTGCGTATGGACGTCGAAACCAAGGCTGGCTGAACTCCGGCTGGCAAAACAAGGTGTACCCGAACAAGGTGTGAATATCGACCAGTCGCGGCAGGACCGCGACTTTTCTTGCCACGCCCCCATCTCGTTGCGGTTGACGGCTTTTGACTGCAGTCGATTGCAACTGGCTGCAGGTGGGGTGCAGGTGGGGTGCAGCTGGGGTGCAGGTTCAGTGCAAGTGGGTTTGGGTGGCAGCGCCCCGCCGGGCCCCGTCAAAGTTTTCCAGCATGTCAATCTTTAACATGCTCCAACCTGCTTTAACCTGCCATCCGGGGTGCTAACGGGGTGCAGGGAAACTCTTCCGTCTTTTCCAACGATATCGATTACTCGGTTTCTGACAAGGCTTGAGAATCGATTCGACTCCCCGTCCCCGATGGTCGATGAAACCGTTGCAATCAGTCAACACGATGCAAGCAACACCGTGATTGCCACGTGGAGGAATTGCCTAGTCCCGAAACTTGCCCAGCCCAGACAGGCTGTTCCACCACGATTCCCGCCGCCCGCCGCGTCGAACCCCGAGCCCGACCTTGCCCCAGCAACGGCTCGCCACACCCAAGGTAAGACCGAGCGGGCACTCCCTTCCCACCTCCGAAGCCCCGCTGCGTCTCGCGGCGGGGCTTTTTTTATTCCCTCAGCCCAGTCACTCGGGAGCCAGTCACTCGGGAGCCAGTCAATCAGGCCCCGTCACTTAAGCCCCGTCACTTAGGCCCCGACACGCTGCGGGCTCGACTATTCCCACTCGATGGTCGCCGGCGGCTTGCTGCTGATGTCGTAGCAAACGCGGTTCACGCCCTTCACCTCGTTAATGACGCGCGTCGAGATCTGCGCGAGGACGTCGTACGGGAGTCGCGACCAATCGGCGGTCATGAAGTCGTCGGTATTGACGCAGCGGATCGCAATGGCGTCTTCATAGGTCCGCGCATCGCCCATCACCCCGACACTTTGAACCGGCAGCAAGACCGCGAACGCTTGCGAAGTCTGGCGATACAGCCCGGCCGACTTGATCTCCTCGACGCAAATCGCATCCGCCTCGCGCAGCACGTCGAGCCGTTCCTTGGTGACCTCCCCCAAACATCGCACCGCCAACCCCGGTCCCGGGAAAGGATGCCGCCAGACCAGATCCTCCGGCAAACCGAGTTCCACTCCGAGACGCCGCACTTCGTCTTTGAACAAGTCGCGCAGCGGTTCAATCAGTTCAAACCCTAATTGCTCAGGCAGGCCGCCCACGTTGTGATGCAGTTTGATCGTTGCAGCAGGACCGTCCGGTGCCGCACCGCTTTCAATCACGTCGGGATAGAGCGTTCCTTGCGCAAGGAACCGAGCATCCGAAACCTTCGCCGCCTCTTCCTTGAAGCACTCGATGAACGCATGTCCGATCCGGCGACGCTTTTCCTGCGGTTCGCGAATACCGCTGAGCGTCGACAGGAATCGATCCTCCGCCCGCACCACGTGCAAGTCGGTCCGGAAATGGTTGGTGAACTCCGAGATCACCGCTTCGGCTTCGTCCTTCCGCAACAAGCCGTTATCCACCAGGATGCACGACAACTGGCTGCCGATCGCTTTGTAGAGCAGGGCAGCGGTCACCGCCGAATCGACACCGCCGGACAGCCCGCAAATCACGCGGCTGCTCCCGACTTTCCGTCGCACATGCTCGATCGTCTCCTCGGCCACGTCCCCCAGCCGCCATTTGCCGGTACAGCGGCAGATCAGCGTGAGGAAGTTGTGCAGGATCGTACCGCCAAGCGGCGTATGGGTCACTTCGGGATGGAACTGCAAGCCAAACACCGGACGACTGCGATGTCGCACGGCGGTGATGGGACAGGTGCGCGTGCGCGCCAGCGGCACGAAATCGTCCGCAACGCGAGCCACCTGATCACCGTGACTCATCCAAACATCCATCTGCTCCGGCAGGCCCGCGAGCAAATCGTTATGGTCGGTAATCTCGCAGCGCGATCGACCGTACTCGCGTGCGGGTGCGCTTTCGACACGGCCGCCCAGAACGTCACAAGCGAGCTGCATCCCGTAGCAAATCCCCAGAACGGGAATGCCCAGGTCAAACAAGCCCGGGTCGCATTTCGGTGCCCCGGCCTCATACACGCTCGACGGGCCCCCCGACAGGATCAGCCCCGCCGGCTTCCGCCGCTTGATGTGCTCCACCGAAATCGCATGGCTCACAATCTCGCAATAGACGTTTTGCTCGCGAACGCGGCGCGCAATCAACTGCGCATACTGCGAACCGAAATCGAGAATCAAGACCCGCTCATCGGATGCGCGGGCCCCGGAGTGCTCAGGCTGATTCATGAACGCATCCCTGCCCCTACAAAGTTGTCTCGAAGTGAACTGGCCTCCGAGTGCCTCGACCGGGAAGCGGCCTCGGAGTAATGAAACTCTGGACGATTCAGCGACGGCCGATCGCAAAACATTTCAAGCACCGCTCCCAGCAGGCAGGCTCCCAAACAGCCAGCGTCCCCAAACAGCCAGCGCACTGGCAACAAGGCCTCGGCACAACTCCTCGTTGCATGAGTTCGCTGGCCGAAGCACCGACTGCCGAGGCACCGACTGGAGGGCTCTTACTACGCTGAGCCCCTGGAGTGCTGAGCCCTGCATGGCGGAACCGGTGCGTCGCTGAACCGGAAGGGCCAGATTATAGGCCTCGAAGACAGGGGTCACCAGTGGCCAGCCAGCTCCCTGCCAGCTCCCTGCCACCTCCCTGCAAGGTGCTTGCCAGCTCCCTGCCAGGCGCTTGCCGGCCACCTTGCCGGCCACCCCTGCCGGCCCCCTTGGCGCGGTTCTTTACCGTCGCCATTCTGTTACAGCGACCGAAAGCGTCGCACGCCCCAGGCCGCTCCGAATGCGGCTTGACACGTTGACACCGTGCAACGAATTTCACCATTGCGCCGAACGAACTACGCCACGTCGTCCGCATGCGAACGGTAGGCATTGAACAACGGCGGGAAGGACTTTGCCGTGCGAATTCTGCTGACCAACGACGATGGAATCTACGCCCCGGGTCTCGCCGCACTGGAACGTGAACTCCGCCGACTGGGCGACGTCGACGTCGTGGCACCCGCGACCGAACAAAGCGGGGTAGGGCACTCCATCACCTTCCTCAGTCCGCTGGTCTGCAAAGAGATCTTCGATGGACCGCGTAAACGGGGCTGGGCGGTCGAGGGCAGTCCGGCCGACTGCGTCAAGCTTGGCATCTTCGAATTCTGTGCACAACGTCCCGACCTCGTCGTCAGCGGGATCAACGGCGGACTGAATGCGGGCATCAACGTGCTCTATTCGGGCACGGTCGCCGCCGCGATCGAAGGCGCCTTCTTCGGCATCACCAGCATCGCGGTGTCGCTCGAGTACAACGAACACGCCAACTTTGAAAAAGCCGCACAGATCGCGGGCAGCATGCTCGAACAAATCCTGGCTCACAAGGACGACCAACCGCAGCTGTTCAATCTGAATATCCCCACGGCAGCAGTCGAGCGTCCCAACTGGGAACTCCGCGTGGTGCCGATGGGAGTCCAGCGTTACGGAGAACACTTCATCAAACGCAAAGATCCCAAGGGTCGCAATTATTATTGGGCAACCAACGACCCGCCTCCCAAGCCGGGGCCCATCGAAACCGATCTCACGGCGATCTCGCAAGGGTTCGTCACCTTGACGCCCCTGCAGTACGATATGACGAAGTGGCCCGTGCTCGACCAAATGAAAAACTGGCCGCTCAAAACGTCCGACTGACCCAAACCGACGGAATCGATCCCGCATCCGTGACGGAAGGAAACCATTCATGGGCCCGAAAGCGACCGGTCGATTCAGGCAATACGTTCTCTTCGAGCGAACCCACATCAACTGTACCAACATCGAGCATTCGAACATTCACGGCAGCATCATCGCTCGCCCCAGGATCGCTCGCTCGCATTCCCGCTGCTCCGTCCTGCGACGCGCGTCTCGAGCCGTTCTTGTCATCTGCATGTTGACCATGGCCGTTGGTTGCGTGCCGCAGTTCGGCCAACGGCCTGCCGCGGATACGGGAACGACAGGCAATGCTGCAACGGCAGGGAACAACTCGGGACAAGGTGCCGACCCTTCGTCGCCGGGTTCAGGCTCGCAACCCGCCTTCGAGCAGGTTCCGGCGCAGGCCGGCGTGGGAATCAAAGGCCGGAGCCTCGACGAGCACGAAGGCGCGCTCGTCACTCCCGCGAAAACCCTGTTCAAAGTGCGTGAACGGGTTGTGTTCGAGATCCAAATCCCGCAAGCGTTGGCCTTGTATCAGGCGAGCGAAGGGAACTATCCGGCGACTCACGATGAATTCATGGAACGCATCGTCAACGCGAACAACATCAAATTGCCGGCACTGCCTGAGCAGCACGTCTATGTTTACGATCCGGAATCGCACGAGTTGCTTGTGCGCCGCCCTGCGGCAGCGGCACCTGCCGGCAGTCCGAAATAGCTGTTGCAAAAACGCGACCTGGTGGCGAAGACGCATCGTGTAGCGTAGGCAATACGCAACGTGACCGGCTGTTTCCAGCGGATTTTGCTGGATTTTGACTGGAACACCAGTTGCTTCTGTTGGGGATCATGAACCACTTGCCCCCCAAGCTGATCTTCGCACTGGTTGCTGCTCTCTCCTGGACCGTTTCCGCCGTGCCGGCAGCCGATTGGATTACCGGCCCGTCGTTCTACACCCACGATCCGGCCACGAAAAAACGCGTGCATCAGTACTCGCCCGTCGGCCCGGTGTACGTCTACCAACGCCCCGATTACATGCAAAGCGGCTACCGCCACTACCGCAGTTCGATCGATGCGGGCGGAAGTTCCGACAATCTGCATATCGTCGAGGAATGGGGCAAGCCCGTTCGTCCGTACGACGAATGGCGATTCCCGTACCGTCCGTATTCGGTTCCCTATTCGATGTGGGGAGCCCCGTTCGCCGGCATCACGAATTACGGTTACGGAGCCGCAGGCCCTGGCGGCCCTGGCCCCGGACCGGTCTACGGCCCCGATTGGCCTGGCGGCGGACCCGGTGGCGGACCCGGTGGCGGACCTTACGGCGGACCTGGTGGAGGACCTGGCGGTCATCCGCGGCGCGGCGGCAATGACTACCCGTTCTACAATGGTGGTCAACCGAATCTGCCTCCCTGGATCGACGGCCAATACCCGCTTAACAACCACCAAGGCCTGCCGAACTATCCCTATCGCCACCACCATCCGGCACCACCGCCGCCTCCCAGTCCGCCACCCCCGCCGCCGGCACCCCCTCCGATGCCTTAACAAGGAACTAACGTCTGCTTCCGAGGCGTTGGATTGACTGACGCCGGATTCACTGACGCCGGATTCACCGGCCGTTAATCGACTGGATCCGGAACAATTGCATGCCGAGTAACTCGGCCAAGAAAAACCGGGGCGTGATAACTCGGGCCGTGACAAAGAGGGCAGCGCGGACCGCCACGAAGCAAAACGAAAAAGAATGCGTTGCGACCGTTTTGAAATCGGACCGGCCTGATAAGGCTACTCGGCCCGACATGGCTGGATGGCCTGCCGTGCCCCGGCGCCGTTCCGGCTTTCGCACCGCGTCACTCTTCCACCGTCACGGTGAATTCATCCGCGTTGCCGAGCGGATTCATGTGGGAGTACTCCCACACCCGCCATTCGTCCTGCTCCTTCCGCAGGGTCACGCGCACCAACCTCGCCACGTGCTGATCCTTAATTGATTCACTGGCGTCGCTCAGAATCACCACCACGTTAAATGTCGCCGTGGCCGTCTGCGGGTTATCGGGCGGCGTGAGCTTGACCTCCAGGTTGTTCTTCACCACGACGCGGCTGAATTTCCAACTCGAAAACTCCCGCGTCGCATGGTTGCGAATGCGATTCGCCTGGCTGTGCACGTGGCGGATCGCACCTTCGACATCGTTTCGCTCGACACAGGCTGCCACATCGTAAATCGTCTGTTCCACGCGTTCCCGCTCCGTCACCACCATCCGCTCCATTACCACCATTCCGATGGTACCGGCGATCGCCACGATCGTTCCCGCAAAGAGGAACTTCGAACCGGTTTTCAGGAACGCCGTGATCATTAAGGCGGTGGTCAACCCGCCGACAATGATCGCCGTCATCGGGGACTCGAAGAGGGAACTCATGGCGTGTTCCTTTCGGCAGGGGCTCCGGAATCGTTCGGTGCACTCGATCGTTGTCGAAAACGTTGTCGCCAGAACGCGGCCCAGGCGATCGCCACGGCGATGCCGAACACCCAGAACAGGGGCCCCAATCCGATTAGCGTGTCGTCGGGCGTCGAATACGGCTGATTTGACTCGGTGCCGGCCCGACCGCGCACGGAGAACTCGCGACCCTGATACTGTTTTTCAATCTGAGCCTGTCGCCGACCATATTTCGGCTGAGCGACCGTCAAACCCAACAGTGCGGCAGTCGCGAACATGCAGACCCAGAACCAGGGCGAATCGGTGAGCGGCGGGAGGGCGGCAGAAGTCGTCCGGTCCGCTGGTGCTTGCGGATGACCGGTCAGCCCAACGACCGACCCGGGCATGCCTGGAGTTGGTGAGTCAGGCGATGGACTTGCCGGACCGCGGATTCCCGGCTGTGCTTGCGACACGCCGTCTGCGGGCTCACGGCCCGCGTCGGTCGATCGGTCGTGGGTGGTCTTCCGTTCTTCGGCTGTCATGTCGCACCTCGCGTTGCATCGCTCCGTGCTTCTCACCGCTCCGTGCTTTGCATCCAATCATGCCCGAGATCGCTTGGTACTGTGCCGTGCGACGCTTGAAACGTCGCACGGTTTCACCCCGGCGAATCAAGACAACAGGCACTGCTTTACGGAACGCGCGCCGAACGAACTCGGGCGAAATTACTTCGCGACCTTCTTGAAGAGCGGTCCCGCGTACAGAGCGGTGGTGTCGAGTTCTTCTTCGATACGCAGCAATTGGTTGTACTTCGCCAGCCGGTCGCTGCGGGAGGCGGAACCAGTTTTGATCTGGCCGGTACCGAGTGCAACCGCCAAGTCGGCGATGGTGCTGTCTTCGGTCTCACCGCTGCGATGGCTCGAGATGCTCGTGTAGCCATTGCGGTGGGCCAGCTGGATGGCCGCGATCGTTTCGCTCAACGTTCCGATCTGATTGACCTTGATCAGAATACTGTTGGCGATGCCATCGTGGATGCCGCGCTGCAGGCGTTCGGTGTTGGTGACGAACAGGTCGTCGCCGACCAGTTGCACGCGGTCGCCCAGGCGGTCGGTGAGCATCTTCCAGCCCTTCCAATCGTCTTCGGCGCAGCCGTCTTCGATCGAGCAGATCGGGTATTTCTCAACCCAAGCGGCGAGGAAATCGACCATGCCGGCCGAGTCCAGCTTGCGTCCGTCGATCGTGTAGGTGCCGCTCTTGGCGTCGTAGAACTCCGTGGCGGCGACATCCAGGCCGATGTAGACCTGTTTGCCGAGTTGATACCCGGCGGCGCCGATTGCTTCGGAGATCAGGTCGAGCGCAGCGGCGTTGCTGGGGAGATCGGGAGCGAATCCGCCTTCGTCGCCGACGGCCGTGTTCAGCTTCTTGCCCTTAAGCACCTTTTTCAGCGAGTGGAACACCTCGCAACCGCACTGCAGTGCTTCGCGAAACGAGTTGAAGCCCAGCGGCATGATCATGAATTCCTGGACATCGACCGAATTGTCGGCGTGGGCGCCGCCATTCACGATGTTCATCATCGGGGCGGGCAACAGATTCGCGCCGGCGCCGCCGAGGTATCGGTAGAGCGGCTGTTGGGTGTATTGGGCGGCAGCCTTAGCCACAGCCAGCGAGACGCCGAGGATCGCATTCGCGCCCAGGTTTTGTTTGTTGGCGCTGCCGTCGAGTTCGATCATCCGCTGGTCGATTGCCCCTTGATCGAGCGCGTCCCAGCCCAGCAATTCTTCGGCGATCTTTTCGTTGACATTGGCGACGGCTTTGAGCACACCTTTGCCCAGGTAGACCGCCTTGTCGCCGTCACGCAACTCCCACGCCTCGTGCGCACCCGTGCTCGCGCCGCTCGGAACCGCCGCACGGCCAAACGAACCGTCCGCCAACGTCACTTCGACTTCCACCGTCGGGTTTCCGCGACTGTCCAGGATCTGCCGGCCGTGAATGTGAGCAATCGAACTCATGAACCTAACTCCTTCCGGGATTCCAACCCGTTTGAACCTACCTTTGAAACCCACCCTTTTTTTCGGTGCTGATTACAAGTTATCTTGCGTCGACGTATTCTGCCCGATCCCCCGTGGGTTGACTAGGAGTCGCATTCCGGCCGCAGGACGACAAGCGAATCGATCCGTGCGCTCAGGACGCCGCGTGGCGTGCCCCGACGCGTACCGCCGGTGTGGCAAGGCGTGGCAGGGCAGGGCAGAGGAGATCATCCATGTTCACCGGTTTGGTCGAAGGACTGGGCAGCGTTGCCGACATCGCGTCGCGGCCGCCCGGGGTGCGTTTGGTGGTGCAGATCCCGGAACTCGCGCCGGAAACAAACGCCGACGTTCGGATTGGGGAGAGCATCGCGCTGAACGGCTGCTGCCTGACCGTCGTCGCCGCGGAAGGGGACCGCTTGAGCTTTGACTTGGGCCCCGAGACGCTGCAGCGGACCAACTTGGGCCGTCTGGCTGCCGGCAGCCGAGTGAACTGGGAACGCTCGCTGCGATTCGGCGACCGACTCGGAGGACACCTGGTGACCGGCCACATCGATACGGTCGGGAAATTGGACGAGCGCACCGACGACCGTGAGTGGTCGACCTTCTGGTTCCGCCTGCCAGCGCCTTGGATGAAACACTTGGTTTCGAAAGGTTGCATCGCTGTCGACGGCGTCAGCCTGACCGTGGTCGCGGTCGAAGAAGCACGATTTAGTGTCAGTCTTATCCCGCACACCCTGGCCGTCACCACACTCGGCAGCTTAAGATTGGGGGACGAGGTAAACCTCGAGACCGACCTTTTGGCCAAGTATGTGGAGCGTCAATGCCGTCCCGTGATAAGAGAGAATCCGGAGTAAGAAACCAGCGCGACCGCAAACGGGGAGACCAGTCGGGCGAACGAGACCGCGGCCGCTCCGGAGACAGCAGGCAAACCGGTCGATCCCGATTCCGCCGGCCTCCTCAGGAGGAAGCTCCATCGCCGATGCCTCGGGCCGTGCGCCAAACGGCGTCGTACCTGATGCGACGCTTTCGAGAAATCGGCATCGAGCCGCAAACGCGATACGGCCAGAATTTTCTCATCGACCTCAACCTGATCGACGTCCTGGTGCAGGCCGCGAACATCCAGCCGACCGATATGGTGCTCGAGGTCGGCACCGGAACGGGGGCGCTCACCGCAATCCTCGCCGCTCAGGCGGCCGCCGTGATCACGGTTGAAATCGACCAGCACCTGTATGCGCTGGCGTCGGAGACGCTGATCGACCTGCCCAACGTCACGATGGTGCATTTCGACGCGCTCAAGAACAAAAACCGTTTGCATCCGGAACTGCTGTCGACCATCGACGCCGTCCGTGCCCGGCACCCCGGCTCCGATTTGAAACTCGTGGCGAACCTGCCGTACAACATCGCCACGCCGCTGATGTCGAATTTATTGAATCTGCCTGTGCCGCCCGCGTCGATGACCGTGACGATCCAGCGGGAGCTCGCCGAGCGGATCACGGCGGCACCGCGGACGAAAGACTACAGTGCGCTGAGTGTCTGGATGCAGAGTCAATGTGACGTCGAGATCTGCCGCATCATGGCGCCGACGGTGTTTTGGCCGCGGCCGAAGGTCGAATCGGCGATTTTGAACGTGCGATTAAACGCGGAGAAGCGGGCAAGGATTCCCGATCGAGCCTACTTTCAGTCGTTTGTACGCGCGATGTTTTTTCATCGCCGCAAGTTCCTGCGCAGTGAGTTACTGAGCTGCTATAAGGGGCGACTGGACAAACCCGGCGTCGATCGGATCCTGGCCGAGATGGGTTTCGTACCCGAGACGCGTGCGGAGGAATTGACGGTCGAGACGCTGTTGAGCCTCTGCGAGCGCATGCGTCGCGACTTTCCGTCACTCGATCCCGACGACGGGAATTGATTTCCGCGGCTCGATCCATTCCAATGCCCCCTTCGTCGGAAGTGCCTGCACACCTGGTGGTGGCCACGGTCTTCAAAACCGCTGTGCCGTACGATAACCGTGCGGCAGGTGGGTTCGATTCCCATGCACTTCCGCCATTTTCTCCGCCGCGTTTCGCGGGGACTCGCCGCGATTGGCGCAAACCACGCAGTCATCGTCGCTTGGTAACGGTGACTGCGATTCGTCGCGATTCCCGGCGCGTCCCGACTGCGCCGCATTTTGTGCGCACGGTGCGCCGCTTTCTGCGCCGCCATCGCTCGTCCCTTTCGCTGCCCGTTCAAAGTCGCTGTCGGTTACGGTCCAGTAGTGTTTCTGGGCCACAAGCGTACTACGCCCCAGCCAAGCCGCCGCAACGTGTGACAGGTACTCGGCCGCTCCACTCGCACGCCCTTACGGCTCACCCGATCCGTAACCAGGTCATCGCCAGAATGCCCCATCAGGTAAACGCCGAATTGGGAAATGCCGCTCTTGGAATACATGCCGGCCATCAGGTCGAATAACCAACTCGCCCGCGTGAATTGTTCGCCGGGATCACCCGGCTACCCGAAAGTTTCATTTTCATCGCATCGGGGCCGCCCCCGTCGATTGCACTACCAACGTACACAACCTGCGAAATTTCGCGGAGGGCGGCACGACGGTCTCGATGTCAGGTGTTACCGAGAATTGACACACCCCGTGCCGGTACCACTCGCCAACAAAGTCGGTCGTGATTCCGATCGCTTTCGGGCGAACGACACGAAGACGCCGGGCAGAAGGGACCCCGGGCATCGCGACCGGGTTCCCTCCTTGAATGTTGACAGGGACATCCATCTTGGTGCGTCGCATTTGCGTGAACTCGGCAACTTTGCCTACGCAGCCTGATTGGAAATGCCGGCTGACGGAACACAACCGAATCAAAATCGCATCGAAGCCTCAGAGAATTTCAAAATCCAAAAGAGAACGCTACCAGGGCTGCGCCCTGGACCCATCGCCTTCACAACCGCTACTCCTGCACGCTCCGGCATCTACGGTCGCGGGCTACCGCCCGGCTCCCTCCGTGCCTACGCCTGCAGGCTCCGCTCAATCGCCTGTGCCAGGCTCCGCCTACTTGGGGATTCCAGATGCACTCAGGGCCACGCGGAAGCCGAGGTCGCCGAAGCGGGACGACGGGTCGACCCTGCGCCGGTAAGCCGACCGACAAAGCGCGGCCCCGTTGCTCCAACTGCCGCCTCGGTACACGCGGAACGAGCCCCTTGAGGGACCGACGGGATCAATTACCGCGCTATTGGGGTAAACTCCGTACCAGTCCGAACACCACTCCCAAACGTTGCCGTGCATATCGTACATGCCCCAAGCGTTCGGCTGCTTTTGGCCGACTGGGTGTGTTTTACTTTCCGAGTTTTCGTCAAACCAGG
>JBJOLO010000617.1:0-9668 GCA_046045565.1 Planctomycetota bacterium
AGAGCAAGCCGCCGAATCGCGCGCGTGTCGCCGCAGGAAGCCATCGCGATTGAATCCGCGCCATGTTCGGAAAGGCACCGGCTTCGCCCACCCCGAAGATGAATCGATACGATAACAGAGAGTAAAACCCCGTCGCTGAGCCGGATAACGCGGTGAAGATCGACCATGCTAACACGATGCGAGACAAGGTTACTCGCGCACCGTGCTTATCGCCCATCCAGCCCGTCGGCAATTCAAACAGCGCGTAGGCCATCCAAAACGCGCCCATGATGATTCCCATCTGCTCCGTACTCAGGCCCAGCGAGGTGGAAATCTTGCCTTGCATCTTCGTGATGCAGATGCGATCGAAGTAGGTAAGGAAGGCGAGTGTCGCCAGGAAAAACATCAGCACGTAGCGGGCGTTGCTTGGACGCTCGTCACCGAGTGCAGGTGACGATGTATTGCGGTTGGTGGAAGCGGTATTCAAGGTGGGAACTCGCGGAGTTGCGGTGAGGTGGCGAGGGAACTGCGAAACGGCGGTGGCACATTATAGGCAGAATTTCGCGCCGCAGGAAAAGCACTCGGGTGTTGATTTTCGGAAAGCCATCGATTCTCTTTCGATATCCCGATGGGTCACGCAGTGCCAAGGCAGCAAGCAATCGCCGCGTCTATGCCTGGATGCTTGCGGTACGTGATGTGACCTTGCGGGTGAAGTGATCAGGTGAGCAACGTCGTTTTTGCAGAGAGTACTCCGATGCAGTGGTCGATTTCGAGACGGTTCCGGATGCGACCGATCGTGCTTGGTGGCGTCGTCTCCTTGTCGTTGTTGGTCATGCTCACCGCGCAGGTTCATGCGGAGCGACCGACTTATTTCCGCAGTGATCGCGGACTTACTGGGGCTGACAATCGTCCGCTGCCGGAGAAATTCGACGAGCCGGCCAACTTGGTGTGGTCGCAACCCGTCGCTCCGGGACACTCCTCACCGTGCGTTCATGGCGACGCGATCTACCTGACGACCTTCCACGACGGAAAGTTGGCCACGATATCACTCGATAAAAAAACTGGCGAGGTGAAATGGTCGCGCGAGGCTCCGGCGGACAAGATCGAGCCGTTCCATGCAACAGGCAGTCCGGCGTCGGCAACCCCCGCATGCGATGGTGAACGGGTTTATTCGTTCTTCGGCAGCTACGGCGTGCTGTGCTATGACCTCAAAGGCAAGCTGCTCTGGCAAAAGCCGCTCGGGCCGTTCCAAGATGAATTCGGCGCGGCCAGCTCTCCGGTCCTGGTCGGTGATAAACTCTTGCTGAACGAAGATCATGACGTCAACAGCTTTCTGATTTGCATCGATTCCAAAACCGGCGCCACCGTCTGGCAAACGATGCGGCCGGGATTCACGCGCAGTTACGCCACGCCCGTTATCTGGGAGCGCGACGGCGAGCCAACCCAGGTGATTGTGGCCGGCGCATTGCAGTTGATTAGCTACGATCTGCAGTCCGGCAAGCCGCTGTGGACCGTCGATGGTCTGGCTCGAATCGTCAACGCCACGCCGACCCTGGACCAACAACGACTGTACGTCGGCAGCTGGTCGCCCGGAGGCGATAGCGATTCACGCATCTCCATGGAGCCGTGGAAAGATGCGGTTCAAAAGTGGGATCAGAATCAAGATGGTAAGCTCACGCAGAAGGAGGTCGACAACAAAGACGTGCTCGACCGATTCTTCCGGATCGATCTCAATCAAGATCAAGGACTCGATCAAACCGAGTGGGAGAAGTACGCCCGTGTCTTCGAACTCGCACGCAATTCCTTGATGGCAATCAAGCCGACGGGCAAAGAGGCGTCCGCTCCTGAGATCGATTGGCAGATCGACAAAGGCATTCCTTACATCGCCAGCCCATTGCTTTATCGCGAGCATCTGTTCATCGTCAAAGAAGGCGGCATTGTATCCAGTGTCGATGTCGCGACCGGCAAGACGATGAAGCAGGGGCGCGTCCGGGGCGGCGGCAACTACTATGCATCGCCCGTCGCCGGAGATGGAAAGCTTTATTTGGTGAACGAGGCGGGCGTGCTTAGCGTTGTGCGAGCCGCAGGTGCGTGGGAACTCCTCAGTTCTCACGACTTTGCCGAACGCACGATGGCAACGCCGGCCATTGTCGATGGACGCATCTACATACGCACCGAGAAACACCTGTATTGCTTTGCCAAGCCATGATCGCCGGGGCCGTCTCCATTCGGCTGCATATGCCCAGCGATCCAATTGCCCGTTGCGGCAAAAGTGAGTCGCGGCGAATGTTATTCGCTGACTGGCGATGCGAGTTGATAGATCGGCGACAGCTCGCGATAGACGTTGTCGATGATCGCAGCGTCAATCCAATTGGAGGCCTGATCCAGAATCGCGAGTCGAGCCAAATCGGCCAGTTGTGCGATGCGCCGCGGATTGCCACGCGTCAATTCGATAAGCCGAACGGCTGCGTCACCCAGGAACGTGGCCTCCGGATCCTTCGAGTTTGTGAGCAACTCAAGGTAGCGAATCGTGTCCGTTAACGACCACGCGCCGAGTTCCACCTGCAGTTCGCAGACATCGAGTAACCGCGGCGTAATGCGACACGCGAACTTGCTTTCCGCCGCGAAGATCGTTGTCAGCACGCGAGGACCGGTTGCATCGATTTGCGTTAGCCGTAGCAACGTCGATTGCACATCACCGCCGGCTTGCTCGGCGTGGTCCACCAGCAGGACGACCGGCTGATTCATGCAGCGATACTCGTCGATTCGATCTTGGATACCGCGCCACAGCCGCAATCGGCTTTCGCCCGTGACATAGGGCGACGCAAATCGCGAATTCAGCAGCCAAAGCAGTTCCAGGTCGCTGATGCCATAGGCGTTGATGTACACCGAGTCGATCCCTTGCCGCCGCAATAGCCGGGCAACACGACCGAGTAGTAGTGTTTTGCCCGTCCCGGGTTCGCCCGTTACCAAAGCGCCGCTTCGACGCTGGCACGCCGTGAACTCCATTCGGGCCAATGCCTCCTCAAAGTCGAGGCTTTCGTAAACGACACCCGTGTCAAACTGGGGAAGACTGGTGGCGGCGGAGGATTCCGTAGAATGAAGCGACATGGCGAGTGCTCAACGCAGTGGACAAGGAACGAACCGTATCGTTGTCCACATCGGAGCGATTTCGCGTTCAACTTGAACCGAACGCGAGGGGACTTAGCAAGTGGCCGGTTTTTCAAACGCGGCTCGTAGTTCCTGAATCACCGCGTTCGACATCGGACTGACTTGCCCCAGGGCTCGACTGTTGATAATCGCCTCGGCTGTCGTTTCCAGAACCTCTAAACGATCAAAAGTGTCGAGGATGCTGGTACCTACCACCAGCACGCCATCGCCGTCCAGCAGTGTGGCGGGCGATTCGAGCGAAACGTACTTGGCGATCGACGTGTCGGTGTCGTAGGGGATTCCAAACGGCACGCGCCCCACGTCGTGCAGGAACAGGTAGCTTTCCGGAATCGTTCGCGCATCAAGTTTATGTCGGGTGACACTGAAGGCCGTCGCATTGACGGGATGTGCAAAGACGATGGAGCGGACGTACGGATGCGCCTGGTAGATGGCTCGATGAGCACGACTCGCGCGGCTCGGGAGTTGGCCGGGAACGCAGGCGTCGTTCTGAACAAGCACCAGGTCTTCGATCTCGAGTGTCGCCCGGTCGCGTTGCGAAGGGGTGATCAGAAACGAGTCGCGATCAAGTCTCGCCGAAAAACTGCCTTCGGTACTGATCAGCAATCGCTGCCGATAGCCGCGCTGGACGAACTCGCACAGTTGGCGTCGCAGTTCCTTCTCGGCGCTCGTTGCAGGCACGGCCGGCATATCGCCAAGTCCGATGCGACGGCGCGCGGCTCGAGCCAATTGATCGTCGGTCAGATAATGGACCTCGCCCAGCATTCTGGCCTTCACGATCGTCTTGCCGGTGAACTCGAGCGTCTCGAATCGCTGATAGGCTTCGGTCAAAGAACTTCCGCCGACGACGACCCCGTGGTTCTCCAGCACGACGCAGTGACCGCCTTTGGCGAACGCGACTGCGATCTCGTGTGCCAACTGCTCGCTACCGGGCAACGCATAGTTGGCAAAGTCGACCGTGCCGCAGACGGATCGTGCTTGCGGAAACAGCCGCGTGTTCGGTACTTGCCCGCAGATGCTGAATGCCACCAAGGCCACCGGATGGGCATGTACGATGGCTCGAATATCGGGTCGGCCGCGGTAGATCTCGCGATGGAACGGAAATTCCGAGGAAGGTTTGTGATTGCCCTCAACCGTGCCGTCGCTATGCACGCAAACAATGTCGTTGCGCACAAGATTGCCTTTGTCGACGCGTGCCGGAGTGATCCAGATATCGCCGTTGGGCTCGCGAATCGATAAGTTGCCGCCGGATGTGGTGGTCATCCGGTATCGATAGATCCGTTCCATCGTCCGGAGAATTTCATCGCGTGGATGTTCGAGCGCAGTGTGTCGACTCATGGGGGGATCGCATCGGTGTATAAATCGGTGAATAAATCGGCTGAACCCGGCTCCGTGAACAGTCGCGGAACCCGGAATCCATGCGGCAGTAATCAAGCGACGTTCAGTCTACCGAAAGCCCCGTTTTTTCACACCCCGAAACGCAGTCGCCTGTTATCCGCCTGTGATTGCTGCTGTTTACCAAAGCGGTGGAGGCATGATCCGTAGGATCAGCGAAAGGTTTGCAGCCCAACTTGGCTGCGATACGATGAGGGTGCGAACCGCGCAGCGAGGCGAAGCTTTGTGGAGCGTGAGAATGGACGTCGAATCCTTATCAGCCGATGCCCGAACGGTGGCGACGATCGCTCGGCACTTTGACGATTTGCGAGGGCGGGCCGCACGTTTGATTGCGGAGCACGGAGCCAGCCTGCGAGGCTACTTCACACCAACCGAAGACGAACAGGTGCGACACCTGCTTGTATCGTATTGGCAATCGCGAAACGCATTGGCCGAAGTGGTGCATGGACTTTTGCAGTCCGCAAGGACGCCGGAGGGAGTCGGACCGGCAACCTTCCTAGTCGCATTTTCGGGGGCGCTGGTCCTGGTAGATGCCGCGCGATTTCTCCGCGAAAACGTTCACGATCGACCGATCGTGCGCCAAAAGCTCAATGAGCCCGAGCCGCATTTTCAAATTCCGCAGGGGACCTACGATACGATCCAGAAATCGTTGACGAGCCCGATCCATGCCTGGCACTTGTATTACGCGTGGAAGTATTACGAGCGGCATCGGGCCGATTTGCAGCGACTTGGCCGCGATCCGCAAATGGCCGTGCTGCTCGAATTGGTCGAACAACTGCATTCGCGTCTGGATGTCGGCTTTCGCGAATACACGTTGGCAAGAACCCGCGTCAACGTGCGTCGCATGTGGAATAGATTGAGCCACGACTTGGTGTTTCGAGCGATCTACGGATTGCAGAAGTCGGTGTCGAGGCTGATGTCGGAGCTCACCACGGCCCCCGGACATCGCCCGCAGTTGCCGCAGTCGATTGCGGCCAATTTGCGGGATATCCTTTTGCCGGGCGATGTATTGATCACCCGCAAAGAGCACGCGGTTACCAATTATTTCCTTCCGGGATTCTGGCCCCATGCCGCCCTCTACCTCGGAGACGGCGACGACTTAGTGCAGCTCGGCATCGCCTGTCATGCCAATGTCGAGCCTCGATGGTTGCGCTTGCTCGAGTGCGATCGTGAGGAGCCCCGCCGCGTGCTCGAAGCGTTGAAAGACGGAGTGTGGCTACGGTCGCTGAGCTCGCCCTTCTCCGTCGACGCCATCGCCGTGATCCGCCCGCGACTCGCGTCCGATAAAATCGCCGAAGCGTTGGCGCGAGGGATGTTTCACGAAGGGAAGCCCTATGATTTTGACTTCGACTTCAGTCGCTCGGATCGACTGGTTTGCACCGAAGTCGTGTATCGCTCGTACGAGGGCGTGGGAGATGTTCGCTTTCAGTTGAAGCGCCGCGCCGGACGCCAGACGTTGGCCGCCGAAGATCTGCTGGAAATGGCGCTCGAGCGAAACACGTTCGAGACGGTTGCTGCCTTTGCGCCGCAATATACCGACGGTTTGCTCGTCGGCGAGCAAGCCGACAGCCTGATCCGACAGACGCGCGTGCCCCACAACTGATCGGTGTACAATCAAGGCCTTCGATTTTTACTCCTGCCGGGAAGACTCGTATGCATTGCATCCAGAATAGATACCTACTTCTGATCAGCGTCAGCCTTCTGAACGCAATCGTCGCGGCGCCGTTTTCAGCCCGAGCGCAAGAATCGTCGAAAAGTGCTCTGCGTTGCGCGGACGCCTTCGAATCGGATGGCGAGGCCGTGGACGCAGGCGGTCGGGTGGACAGGCGTGCTTCGCCGCAACCGAGGCCCGTTCGCGAACGACGCGGATCAGGGCAGGTCTATCGCGATCGCGTCACGCCGAATTGGTTTGCCGACAATACGCGATTCTGGTACCGCAACGATCTCGCCGACGGGCAGCGAGAATTCATCGTCGTTGATGCAGTGAAGGGGGAGCGACGGCCTGCGTTCGACCATGCCGCCGTCGCGAAGGCGTTTGGTGCCGATGTCGATCCGAGCCGTTTACCGATCGAATCGTTGCGCTGGGACGCGGATGGCGAAGGCCTGATCGTGATCGGCAAGAACAAGCGTTGGTTGTGGAATGGCAAGGACGACACCTTGCAGGAAACCACAGGCGAGGGCGGGGTCGCAAAAGGCGACAGTCTCCGCGCGGAAGCCGAGGCGCGGCGGTCGGAACGTACGGGGCCCGAGTCCGAGATCATATTCGACAACCGGCTCGATCGAGCCGTCCGGATTTTCTGGATCGATCCCGAAGGAAAACGACAGCCGTACGGCGAGGTCGCAGCCGCCTCGCGACGAAGTCAGCACACCTTTGCCGGTCATCGCTGGATGGTGCTCGGTGAAAAAGAAGAGATGCTCGGCGTGTTTGAGGCCAAAGACGAACCGGGCCTCGCGGTAATCGACGGCACGAGGCCGCAGGCGAATGAGCCACGTGCTGGCGATGCGCGATCCAACGGATCGCGAGGGCGACGCCGTGGACCCAACGCTGATCGAACTAATACCGATCGACCGCCCAGCGATCGTTCGCCCGACGAAAAGTGGGTTGCGCTGATCAGAGAACACAACCTGTGGATCCGTCCGGCCGCGGGTGGCGAAGAGATGGCGCTTAGCGTTGACGGCCGCGAAGGTTTCGCATACCAGCAGTTCGCATGGTCGCCCGACTCCAAGAGAATCGTGGCGTTTCGAGTTGAACCGGGCGAGCGGCAACAGGTGCACTTGCTGCAGTCTTCGCCTGAGGGTGGCGGACGTGCAAAATTGCACTCGCGTCCGTACTCCCTACCGGGCGATAAATTCACCACGTACGAGTTGAACCTGTTTGATGTTGAGAATAAACGTCAGGTGAAGCCGGAAGTCGATCGCTTTGAACATGAATGGCTGCGGCCGCAACTGCGTTGGAGCCGCGATGGTCGGCGATTCGCGTATGAACAAATTGATCGCGGACACCAGCGGTTCCGATTGATCGAGGTCGATGTATCGTCCGCCAGTGTACGAAACGTGATCGATGAGCGAACCGATACCTTTATTTGGACAGCGCATACCGAAAACGTGCGCATCGCGCTCGTAACTTGGTTGGAGCAAAGCGAGGAATGCATCTACGTCTCGGAGCGGAGCGGTTGGCGGCATCTTTATCTCGTCGATACCGTTGCCGGCGAAACAAAAAATGCAATCACCAGCGGCGAATGGGTTGTGCGCGGCATCGACGAGATCGACGAAGACAACCGGCAAATCTGGTTTCGGGCCAGCGGTTGTTTTGCGGGACAGGATCCCTACTTGATCCACTGCGGTCGCGTGAATTTCGACGGCACGGGACTGGTGTGGCTCACCGCCGGCGACGGCAATCACACCGTGCAGTACTCGCCCGACCGCAAATACCTGATTGATAGCTACTCGCGCGTCGACCTTGCCCCGGTGACCGAGTTGCGCTCCGTCTCCGACGGGAAACTGGTCTGCGGGCTGGAACGGGCCGATACCGAGGATCTGGAAGCGTCCGG
This sequence comes from Planctomycetota bacterium, assembly GCA_046045565.1. GTDB lineage: Bacteria > Planctomycetota > Planctomycetia > Pirellulales > Pirellulaceae > VGZA01. Next base: position 8,094 of record JBJOLO010000617.1, read on the forward strand.
TTGGCAACCTCCCGAAGTCTTTGTTGCAAAAGGACGCGACGGCGTGACCGATATCTGGGGCATCATTTGTCGGCCGAGAAACTTCGATCCGAATTTGCGCTACCCCGTGATCGAGGATCTGTATGCCGGGCCGCAAAGTTCGTACGTGCCGAAAACGTTCAGTGCGGGGCCTCGCTTCGAGTCGCTCACCGAATTGGGGTTCATCGTCGTCAAGATCGACGGCATGGGAACGGCGAATCGGTCCAAAGCCTTCCACGACGTGTGCTGGAAGAATCTAAAAGATGCCGGATTCGAAGACCGCAAGCGATGGATGCAGGCGGCCGCACAAAAGCATCCGGAAATGGACCTGACGCGCGTGGGCGTTTATGGCGTCTCCGCGGGCGGACAAAACGCGGCAGGTGCCGTCCTGTTTCACGGCGACTTCTACAAAGTCGCCGTCGCCGGTTGCGGATGCCACGATAATCGCATGGACAAGGCGTCGTGGAACGAGCAGTGGATGGGGTATCCGGTCGGACCGCATTACGCGGAATGTTCGAATGTAGAGAACGCGCACCGATTGCAAGGCAAGCTACTGCTGATTGTGGGCGAGATGGACAACAACGTACCGCCCGAATCGACGTTGCGGGTCGCCGATGCACTGATCCGGGCTAATAAGGATTTCGATTTGCTGGTGGTTCCCAACGCAGGGCACGGTATCGGCGGTCCGTACGGACAGAAGCGAATGCACGAGTTCTTCGTGCGGCATTTGCTGGGACGCGAGCCGGGAAGATAGCTTGCCGCTTTCGCTTGAAGATTTTTTTACCACGAAGAGCACGAAGGGCACGAAGGGAAGAGAAGAGAGATGAAAAGTGTTTTGAATTGGGTTGAATCAGATAGGGCGTGCAGCGTGGTGTTGGGTGCAGAGTGGGACAGATTAATATGTGAATGGAATGGGTATGAAGGTTAACGCGAACCGACGATCGGCCCCTGCCTTCATTCACCATTTTATTCGGACTCTTTCTTCGTGTCCTTCGTGGTGGCAGTTCTCTTCACGCTGCAGGTGTCGGTCGTGCAGCGGCCGGTGAATCGCAGGCGATTCTTGGCGAAGATCGCGTAGCCAAGGTTGAGCATCTGTTTGATGACAGGCAGGCGAGTACACCAGACGATCCGGTTAAAGCCGACGGCGGAATACAAGCGTCGGAAAACTTCGACGCCTTCGATCCAGGTTCCGTCCGGAAGTTTACCTTGAATGCGAGCCATCAGGTCGTCGTAGGTTTTTCCGGCGGCTGAGGCCGGAAGCTCCGGGGCATCGATGTCCGAGAATCGAATGCGGCTCTTTTTGTCCCAACGCCTCAGCATGTCGATCTCGCGTCGGCAAAGCGGACACCCGCCATCGAAGAACACCTCGATGTCGTATTCGGCCGCCTCTTGATTCACGATGGGCGTTGCTTGGGTAACCATAGGATCCTGCAAACGATAGGTTGCGAGCGGTGCTGCAATGAATCGCAGCCCTGCCATCTGGTTATGTTACCGTAGATGTCGGAAACCGATAACGTCGCGTCGGCGAACCGGGCTTTCAGAGGGTCAACACGATCT
>JBJOLO010000739.1:0-14010 GCA_046045565.1 Planctomycetota bacterium
GCTCGAGTTCGAAGACAACGGCAAATTGACGGCGCGGTACAACGTGGAAGCAACGCGTTTTCAAGGGTCGTGGCGCGCTATTGGTAACGGCAACGTGGAACTTGTTCTTCAGGGTGGCACGTACACGGCAGAGATTAACGGAGAGGAGCTTAAAGTTTCCGACGTGACACTGAACCGACGTAAGCTTGGCAGCATCGACCCCGCTGCAAAGGTGCGCCAGGATGCCCTTGTGGTGAAACGCGGGAGTCGGGCAACGAACGTCTCGCAATACAAGCGCGAACTTGCGGCATACGAATCGCGAATGACCAATTATCGAGTGCAACTTTCGGCTCATCGATCATTGGTCGAATCGTTCAAAGATTTTCAGTATGTAGCATCGCCAAACCAGACTACCTTTGAGCGACCGTAGCAACCACGGCGCATTGGACGAAGTTCTGTGTTGCCGCTAACTGGAATGAAGGCTTTAAACCCGAAGCCTGATCGCACACACCCGAATTTCTCCCCTGACTTTGTAGGAACGATTTCGCGCATGGCAAAGTCTTGCCCCGGCTGCAGAGTGAAGCCACTCCATGCGTGACGATGCGAGCGAGTGCGAAAATAGGCCTGGTAGGATTCGAACCCACGACCAAGGGATTATGAGTCCCCTGCTCTAACCACTGAGCTACAGGCCCGTGTGCGGGCGATGCGGTCCCGAGGCTTGTGATTGCCGTCCGGGGAGCCTTGTGAATTCGCAAGGCGGTTGGGCAATTCTAGCACTCATCAGATCAACCACAAATGCCCGAGCAGGATGTGAGACCCGTCGCGGACCAAAGGCCGCGAGGTAAGGCTTGGTCGGGGTGTTAGGGGGCGCGGTGTTAGGGGTCGCGGTGTTATAGGGGTCGCGGTGGAGCGGATATTGGGAGCTATCTGGTCGACGGGAATGCGATAAGAAGATTCGCATGCGTGCCGCAGAAGCCGATCGGCACACCACGCGACTCGTTCGCTTATGGGCGCGACGATGCGGTGGCAGGAACCGCGTTGGCGGGAATCTTGGCGATCCATTCGCGTACCAAGCTGTTCAACTGGCCTTCCGGCAAGCGCCCCGTCGCCTTGAAACGAATGATGCCCTCGTGGTCGATCACGTAGTAGGTCGGGTAACTGCTCACGCGCCACTGTCGGCCGATCTTGGCCTCCTGACCGTCGACCCAGTTGGCCCAGGTGATCGTCTGACTATCGATCAGTTGCTGCAACTTGGTCTTTGATGCGGCGAAGACGCCGAGCATCACGAACGGCTCGTTCTGCAGTTCCTTGACCATCGCCCGTTCCTGCGGCCACATCTGTTGACTGGCCGCCGCCCAATCGGCCCAGAAGGCTAACAATACCACCCGGCCCCGGTAACTGCTCAGTTTGAGCGAGGTGCCATCCGCGTTGTTTTCCACGATGTCCATCGCGGGGCGCCCGATCGCCAGGTACTTGATCTCGTACAGCAATTCCTCGGCTTCACTGCCCAAGCGATGTTCGGGATGACTCGGATCGTTGCTGTAATACACAATCTCCGAGAACTCGTCTTTCACCCGCTCGAGCAAGTCCATCATCGTCTGAAATTCCGATGGCACGGCGACCGTTTGCATTGCCAGCGCGGCGGCATACGTGGCAACACCGCGAATCTCGCGCGATCCGCCCTCGTCGGCCATGCGTCGAAGCAATACCAAGGCGCCACGCTGCGGACTGCCTCGCAAACTCCATAGCAAGTGCACCAGTCGCGGATCTGCTTTGTATCGCTCGACCAGGCGATTGGCTGCTTTCTGCAGCGTCTCGCCGCACTCCGAAGGTGCCGTGGCATCGCCTGCGATCTTGAAAATCTCCTGCAACGCGTCGAAGGAGGCCGGCGCCTGATCATACTCGACGGAAAATGCCAAGAGCTTGTCCACGGTATCCGCTGCCGGATGCAGTTTCCGCCTGATTTCCTGACGTTCAATCTCGCTGCCGGCACGCGACATCTGCTCGCCAAGCTCCTTGATCTGCCGGTCGTATTCCCCCATCATCCGCTTCAGTCGCTCGTCCGGTCCCGTCACATGCGCAAGCGGCTTGTACTCCGCGGACATCCCTCGCACCAAATCCACCACGTAACGTACATCGATTGCTAATCCGAAATCATTCCAGACGTGACTGTTCACCCCGATCACATTTCCGAACGTATCCAGCACAGGAGAACCGCTGATGCCGTTCGGGGCCGGCGCAGTGGTTTGCAGCCAGACCTGATCGTTCTTGGAATCAATCGTTTGTCGCAAGGCAATCGGCAGTTCCTTCGCAGAACAAACCGTGCTGATAATCCCCTCGGTGAACTCCAAGTTCGACAACTGCGACGGTCCCACGGATACGACTTTGGTCGAGAGACGACGTTCCGTACTCGACGACAAGGCCAACACGGTCGGCACCGCTGGAGTCGCCTCAAGTTCCACGATGGCCAAATCGGCCTGGATGTCCCAAGCTCGAATTCCCTTGAGCTTCAGCGTCTGCTGATTCTTGAATTCGACCTCAGCCGATGCCGCGCCGCGCAGCAAATGAAATGTCGTGACCAGCTTGTTGGCGTCGATCAGGAATGCAGCGCCCGAGTTGATCCGGTCACCGGCTGCGTTGAAGGCGGTCAGTGTCACGACGCCGCCTTGGGTGCTGTAAAAAATCTCTTGTGAACTACGCGAGTTCTTATACGAATCCAGACCCGTCCCTGATGGATCGCCCGCACCTCCGGAGGAAGCGGTTGCGGAGGCCTGGGCCCCCGAATTCGTTACGGCAAGCCGATTGGCCACATCCTGGAGCCGCCTTGAATAGGCCATCGCGCCGATGGCCACGGTTGCGGCAAGAAACGTCGTGATCGAGACGACCCACACCCAAAGGGGGGCCTTCTTCTGTCGACGACCGGTAGTGCTCGAACTCGCAGGACTCATTCCAGAGACTTCTGATCCAGAGGTACCAAAACTCGATCGATGAATGGTCGACTCCGCGTTGACTTGCGCTGGGTGCGACTGCCAATTGCGTCGAACCGGCCCATGCTGTAATTCCTTGGTATCACATGACATGGTACAAGGTCCGAACTGCGAAACCAACAGTTTTGAAAAGTTCGATTCACTATAATCCACAAAAACCACAGAAAAACCTCTACACCTCGAAAAATCCAAATTTTCCGCCCGAGCGGGGGGACGGCTCATGGTAAATTCGGAGGAACCCAAACGCCGCTGGGGGCATTCGGGAGAGCGCGACTGCGAATCGGGGTTGATGTGAGACGTGACGGTTTAAGCCACGGGCGGGGGGGCGATCAGTTGCTCCCGCATCAGTAGTGCGGTCGCGGCTTTGGCTGCATCGATCATCGTCGTGGCCGACATTTGGAGTTGCTCAAAGGAGCGTTCCAGCGCGGCCAGCTTTTGCATTTGAGCCGCCACACCCGTTGCCGCTGCCACGCGCGGTGCCACCTCCGGCTCGTCCATCCTTGGCACAATCCGCTGGTCGCTCAAACCGCCCTCGGCGGCACACTTGGCCAACTCTTGTGCTGCGGCAAGCGCCATCGCGTCGCTGATGTTGCGGGCACGAACGTCGAGCACACCGCGAAAGATTCCCGGAAAGCCCAGCGAGTTATTCACTTGATTTGGAAAATCACTGCGTCCCGTTGCGACGATGCGAGCTCCCGCTTCTTTTGCCTCCCAAGGCCAGATTTCAGGTACGGGATTCGCGCAGGCAAAAACGATCGGATCCCTGGCCATCCCGCGAATCCACTCGGGCCGAATCACGTTCGGTCCCGATGCGGAGAAGGCGACGCAGACATCCGAACCCAAAAGCGCCTCCTCGATCCCGCCGCAGATCTGCTCGCGATTCGACTCTTCGCAGATCGTCCACTTTTCCCGAAATTCATCCCTGCTTCGCTCAAGATCTTCACGTTTCCGATTCAGGATCCCCCGCGAGTCGCAGGCAATGATCGCGCCCGGTGCAACACCGCTGGCCTTGAGCAGCCGATAGGTTGCGACATTCGCCGCACCAATGCCGATCAAGGCAATGCGCAGTGCGGTCATCGATTTGCCCACGACTTGAGCCGCATTCAGCAAACCGGCCAGGACCACCGTTGCCGTGCCCTGTTGGTCGTCATGCCAGACCGGAATCGACAGTTCGCGACGCAATCGGTCGAGCACTTCGAAACACTTCGGCTGCGAAATGTCTTCCAGATTGATTGCACCGAAGGAGGGTTCGAGTGCCTTTACCAACTGAACCAATTCATCGGCGTTGCGCGTGGCGACACATAGCGGGATCGCATCAACACCCCCGAGATATTTAAACAACAGCGCCTTGCCTTCCATGACGGGCATGCCGGCTGCGGGCCCGATGTTGCCCAGGCCCAACACCCGCGTGCCATCTGACACGATGGCGATCGTGTTCGCACGGTTGGTGTGCTGATACGACAACGAGGGATCCGCTGCAATTGCCTTGCAGACTGCCGCCACGCCCGGGGTATACCAAATCGAGAAGTCATCCAGACCCCTCACGGGACATTTCGGCATCATTTGCACCTTACCGCGGTAATAGGGGTGCATCCTTAAAGCCACTTCCGCAGGCTTCTCGGCTTGCGCAATCCGCGGATCTTGAAGGTCCATCGTGGCACACTCGCTTCCGTCGTGGGAGTCGACCTATTCCAACAAACCAGTCGCGCGCCGATTTCCAGAGGCGCTAAAATCGAGGCTTTGCCCGCGACCGCGTACCGATGTCTTCTGGTTGCGAGAATCGTGCCAATTCGTCGTTTCCGAGCGAACGATCGAATATATGGATTTCGCTCATCACGCAACGCGTGCCGAATCGGCAAACGGTGCCCCGGCATCCACTAGTGCATCGACGCTTGACCGGACAGATGTTTGGCCAGTTCGCCAACGATCTGCTTGGCATCGCCGAACAGCATGTAGGTGTGGTCGGCAAAATAGAGGGCATTTTCGATGCCCGCGAATCCGGGGTTCATCGATCGCTTGATGCAAAAGCATGTTCGCGCCTTGTCCGCATCGATGATCGGCATCCCGAAGATGGGACTGCTGGAGTCGGTGCGCGCGGCTGGATTCACGACATCGTTGGCACCAATGACGAGCGCCACATCGGCTTGGGGCAGATCCTGGTTGATGTCATCCATTTCAACCAGTTTGTCGTACGGAATTTCCGCTTCGGCCAACAGCACATTCATATGCCCCGGCATGCGTCCCGCGACCGGATGAATCGCAAATCGCACATCCACTCCGCGCTTGGTCAATTGATCATACAGCTCGCGAACTCGATGTTGAGCCTGTGCGACGGCCATGCCGTAGCCCGGAATAATCACGACCAGGCCAGCTTGCTCCATTAATTGCGCAGCGCCCTCGGTCGTTTCGCTCTTCGCTGTCTTGGCTTCACCCGCCGCGGCCACCGCCTGCACCTGTCCGAATGCGCCGAACAGCACGTTGGTGAATGAACGGTTCATCGCCTTGCACATGATGATGGAAAGAATCAATCCGGACGAACCGTCCAAGGCACCAGCGGTCACCAGTAGTTTATTATCGAGCACAAATCCCATGGCAACGGCGGACAGGCCCGCGTACGAATTCAGGATGGAGATCACGGTCGGCATGTCGGCACCGCCGATCGGCATGACGAGCATCCAACCGAAGTTCAGCGACAGAATGACCACCACGGCAAACAACACGGGCGACCATTTTTCGCTCGGGTACGCAATCAAAATTAGGCCCAGCAGCAGGGCGATCGCGAATGCCGACAAGTTGACGACATTCTGGCCTTTGTAAAGCCACGGTCGCTGCGGAATCCACTTCACTTCCTGCAGCTTTCCGGCTGCAATCAAGCTTCCGGTAAAGGTCAGATACCCGAATAGGATTTCCGCGACGATCGCCAGCATCCGAAACGACGTGAGATTCGGCGTTCCCTCTTCGCCGTACCAGAAGCAGTATTTCGCGGTTCCCACGAGTCCGGCAGCGAGACCTCCGAAGGCATGGGACAGCGCCGTTCGTTGCGGCACGGCGGTAAGCGGCACGTTGGAGAGCCAGATACCGAGCCCAACCGCGGGGATGATTGGCACGATGATCCAAAGGTGTCGCGTGATATCGGGTTCGGCCCAGGTGGCGGCGATGGCCATGAACATGCCCACGACACCGGCCAACACGCCGCGCCGTGCCGTCTTGGGGTCGCTCATCCAATGCAACGACAAAATGAATAACGCAGTGGCAACCAGGTAAGCAAGCTGCACAAGGGTATTCATGACTTTCCTCCCTCGCGCGTCTTGAACATTTTCAGCATTCGGTCGGTGATGAGAAATCCGCTCACGATGTTGGTCATCGACGCGAATAGCGCGATGGCCCCCATCACACGAACGCCCGTTGGATAGTGCTCACCGCCGGCAACGATCGTCGCCCCGACGACCGAGATCGCGGAGATGGCATTGGTAAGCGACATCAGCGGCGTATGCAGCAATCGCGATACACGTCGTATCACTCCGATACCGATGAATGTTGCCAGCATGAAGACGAACGCCATGGCGACCACATCCGGTGATGCGGCCACATGGACGACTGTCTTGTCGCCCGCATCTGCATCCGATGCGGCGAGCAAGGACGGGACTGCGACGAAGCTTCCGATCATGCAACTAAGCGGCATGATGATCGCAAGAGGATGTGTACCGGTCCGTCGCAACCGGTGATAGGAAAGGTAACGCATTTGGCTGATTCTCCTCATCTCCAATCCATTTCACCGCTCATCACCGCTCATCACCGCAGTTCATACGGTCTCTCATCACTACCACGAATCATCTGGTCAGCCATCATTCCTACCATGCTGGGTCACGATGCAGCCAAGGCTTTGCCGGCTGCCTCATGGAGCACGCGTCCCTCGTGCGTGACGGCGGCACCCTTGAGGATTTCATCGTTCAGGTCGAGACCGAACGCGTTATCCTTGAAAAACGCCAGCAGGAATGCAGCCAGATTTCGCGAATACAGGGTGCTGGCGTCGCGCGGCATCTGCGCGGGCAGATTCAACGGCCCGATGATTTTCACACCTTGCTCAACGACGACCTGTCCGGGCTGAGTCAATTCGCAATTTCCTCCTGCTTCGGCTGCGAGATCGACAATCACGGCGCCGGGTTGCATGCGACGCACCATTTCGGCAGTAATCAATCGAGGCGCTTTGACACCGCCGATGAGTGCGGTAGTGATCACGACATCGTGGATAGCACATTGATCGCTGATCAGTTCGGCCTGCTTTCGATAGAAATCGGGGGATAACTCGCGGGCATAACCGGTTGTCGTTTGCGCATCCTCCTCGCTTTCGACGCCGACGAACTTCCCGCCGACGCTTTGAATCTGCTCCGCAACAACGCGTCGCGTGTCGGTGGCGCTAACGGTCGCACCAAGCCGCTTGGCGGTGGCGATCGCTTGGAGGCCGGCGACACCGGCGCCGATCACGAACACCTTGGCGGCATGGATCGTTCCCGCCGCGGTCATGAACATCGGAAAGTATTTCGCCGACTCATTCGCCGCGATTAACACGGCCTTGTACCCCGCTATGTTTGCCATGGCGGAGAGCGTGTCCATCGATTGGGCACGCGTTGTTCGCGGAATACAGTCGGTTGAGAATGCTGTAATGCGGCGATCGGCAAGAGCCCGAATGGCATCCAGATTCTTGATGGGGAGCAGCGAACCGAGCATCAACGTGCCTTCGCGCAGGCCTGCGACATCGTCCGGCGATGGCGGCTGCACCGTGAGCAGAAAGTCGGAGGCCTCGAATAGTCTCCGACGGTCCGATTCCACCGCCACACCGACATCCTGATAGGATCGATCGCTGAAGTACGACGCCTCGCCGGCGCCCGCCTCCAGTACGACGGTCATTCCCTTGGCAATCAGTTTCTTACACGACTCGGGAACCAGCGCAACGCGTCGCTCGCCCTCCCGCAATTCTCTGGGCACCGCAACTCTCATGGTTCAGTCTCTCGGGCAGTTAGTCGTCTTTGGACGCCGTATTGTCGAGGTTCAGTTTTCTGCGATAACGCCGCACGATGATGAAATAGATCCCGCCTAATAACGCGATGAGCGCTACCACTCCTGTCAGTGCCCACTGGGACTCACGTAGGAATGGTCCCATCGAGCCGCCGAACGCGTAGCTCAGCCAGAAGAATACGCCGACAACACTGGTGGCACAGAACAGATCGACGAGCAAAAACTTCGCGAACCGAACGCGCATCGCGCCGGCTGCCAGGTACACGGGCGCCCGCACACCGACCAGGAAACGGGCCAGCAGGAAAACTTTTAGCCCCTGCCGCTCGATCAAATCCTCCATCTGCTTTTCGTGCTGCTCATTAAGAATCCTGGCAAACCAGCGGTGCCGTGCCAGAAATGCGTGTCCGAGGAATCGACCGATTCCATACATTAAACTGTCGCCAAGCAGGGCGCCGATCAGGCACGAACCAAAAGCCAGCCATGGATTGAGCTTCGCGACCTCCGAGGAGCTCAACACCCCCGCGGCCACGACCGGCACTTCTTCGGGGATCGGCAGGCCGGCACCCGTCAAGGTGATGATCAAGATGATCGCCAGATACGATCCGTGACTGAGAATGTAGTCTTCCATGCAACACGGTATTCCAACCGACAGGCAAATCGATGCTGCTACGGAATTGTAATGGGTAACCTGTAAAATGCGAATCCACTGTCGAGCGGTTCGCTACGAGGCGATCGCCATGCGTCGATGGAACGGTGTCGATTCCAACAGCACGCAACCGCGAGACACCTCGGCTTTCCCCGGATTTCCCACGGCGGCGGTAGGACAGGCAATCAACCCCTCCAGGCGACTCCAATGCTGGTGTAGCGCATAGGGGATCGAACAAGCACTTACATTACCGATGCGGCTGGTCATGCCGTTTATCAATTCGCCGCGCACACCGAGTTGATCAAGCTTCATCCCTGCCAGGCGTACAATGGCGGTTCCAGCTTGATGGGGTACGACGAACCGGATTCGCTCCGCTCTCTCACGTGTCACTTCCAGCGCCTTTTCCACGGCGCTGGACATCGCTCTGGGTGCGGTATCGGCGATCCCCATCCCATCGAGTCGGTACACGACTCGATGCGGTACTCGTCGCCCGCCGCCCAATTCGGCCGGAACAAGCACATTCTCGCGAAGCTCAAAATCAAAGTAGACACCCTGGGCGGGCTGCGTCTGGGCGAAGGCGAATTTCAAGCGAAAGTGAACCGGATACTTGGCGCTGTCGACGCGCGACAACATCGTCGCGGTCGCCATGTCGCCGAACAACGGCGCCGATTGAGCGGCCTCGTAGTCCGTGATCCTGCTGATGCGACTCGAAACCACGACGAGCACGAATTCATTCAACTCGAGTGTCGACTCGAGAACAAACCGACGCCGAACGGCGGCCAGAGCGCGAGCGTATCCGCTGCAGAACCAATTCACTCCATAGGATGGACAGTCGGGTACGCCGAGCTTTCGAGTCAGTTGTCGGGCTGCCCGCCCCAAGCGTTCCCGCCTCGCATCCGGGCCGGGAAGGTATTTGCTGGCAACATCCATCGGCACAAACGACGGCGAGACAAAGACCACCCCCCGGCAATCGCGCAGGTCGCAGGCGGTGCGCCGCTGAAGGTTTTCCACCGCCGCCTTTGCCATGTCCACTTCATCGTGGGCCGACACTCCACGAGCTTCGATCCCCGTGTGGTGCACAAACTTGCGGGCCATCGCCGCGCCAAACCAATCGTTGGTCAGAACCCACGACGGTTCGTATGCCGCAATCGCGGAGATGCCGATGCTCTTGCGAGCCATTTGGGTCATCTGTCGATTACTCCCCGGTACTACCCGGCTTCCTGCCGCAATAACCATCCCTTTACCGACTTCAAACCCGTGCCGAACCGACTCGTTCGTCTCGCCAAGCCGCGGCAGGGGCGCGTGTGCAGGCTCCCGCAGTCGAGAACCTCTTGGATTCATCGACGCGTTTCCTGGCCTGATCACACTCCGCTTGAAGATTTAACGGTTATGACGGTGGCAACGATTGCAACGGCCACGCCGTCCCGCTCCGTCAAGCTCCCCGGCCACGATGGCGTTGGGATGCTGTGCTCGCATGGCCCCCCCTGGTGCGGACCGCGGAACAGGAGACTCGCGAGAGCAGGAATACGCGACCGCACGCGTCGAATCCGATTCCCATGCGCGAATGTCTGCAAGCGGAAGGCACGGAACCTGCCTTCCGCGAAGCGTTCAAGCAAAACCGGGTTGCGCTCGCAGGTCAGGGCTGAAGCGTGCGGATGTAAGCCAGCAGATCGGCAGCCTCTTGCGCAGTCAGATCGCTGAGGATCCGCTCCGGCATCAGCGATTTCCCACTGCGGCTCATCTCCTCGATCGAAGATCGCTTCAGTCGCGTCGTTTGTTTTTCTGCATTTCGAACCACGACTTCATCGGGCGTTGATTCCACAATGATTCCGCTTAGCGCCTGACCATCCCGGGTCGTGATGCTGAACGCGGCGAATGATTCATCGATCCTTTTCGAAGGCTCCAAAACATGCTCCAGCATTTCCTCGATCTTGGGATACTTCTTATTGATCTCGCGGAGTGTCGGGCCTAGCGACTTGGTACGGTCGTCCGATTCATGACAAGCCCGGCAGCGTCCGGCATCACTGTAAAAAATTAACTTCCCGCGTTGCACATCACCCTGGCGATCCAGAATCGTGCGAGGCTCGATGCGATCTCCCAAGGTCGCACGCCGATGCGATTCGGGAACGAACGTTTCGAATAAGCCGCGAATGTCGCCTCGCGTGGCAGTGCTCCCTTGCACCGAGGCAAATTTCAGATCTTCGGCTTGCATCTCTCCGCGATGCATCCGGGAGATCAGGGCGAGCGATGTTTCGGTCGTCTGAAGCAGATCGCGGATTGCCGCCTGCCGTTGATCCTTTGCCGACGCAGGATTCGAGGTCAGCAGTTTCAACGAAGTCGCAGCGGGCGAATCGGACGCGAGGGGCGGCGAAGGCGGAGCGACGTTCGCTTGTTGCTCGCGAGGCAACGACTCGATCCATTGCGTGACAATCGAGATGCCTGCGGGATCGACTACCCTCGAGCCGATGTACGGCATGCGCGCATAGCCAAGCTTCGACATGCGATAAACGAGAATGCTCCGATAGGGGTCGCCGGGAGCGATGATCTTCGCGTGCTGGATTCCGAACGTGCCAATGCCGGTCCCTTTGTTGGTATTCAACTGCTCAAACGGCATGTCGCGTCGGAGGAAGAAGCTGACGATCGCATTACCGCCGGGTTGGTGGCACATACTGCAATTCACGTGCAAGTACGATCGCGCACGGGATTCCAGTGTTGCCTGTTCGTCATGAATGGCCGACAGCTTCGACGGATCATCCGCGGCTACCTTTACCGGCTCGTCCAAAACCCCTTGCGTCGCCAACAGTGACAACTGGTTGACCTTTCCGGACTCCGATTGGACATCGCGGTTCAACTGATTGGAAACGAAGCCAAGCACAAATCGCGATTCCGCGTTGTGACAGGCTTTGCATTCATTGCTCGCATTCGCATGCCATGTTCGATCAGCGGAACTGGCCCCTGCGGCAGCCTCACTACGCACCGGGCGGGTCGCTCCGCCGGCATCCACGAGCATTGCGTCTTGTCCGGCTTCATCCCACAGGTACGTGTACGGATGCCAGCGTCCATTTTCATAGTGCAGGATCTGGGTCTCGAGTCGAACCGGACTTCCGTTTTTGGCGACATCGGATGGAGTCGCTTCATTTGCTTTGGCAGCAGTCGCCTTCCCGCCCAACTTGTCGTTTGCTGCCTGAGCGTGAAGCGGCAAGGATAACTGTTTGACCAGCACAGTGCCTTCGGGATAGATCCCGGCCTCTCGGGCATTGGAGGGCAGGTGCACTTTTGCGTCGCCCGGCACCGCGATCCAGCGCTGCGCACTCGCTCCGTCGGTCCAGCGCTCCACTTGCACGCTGTAGGGCACAACACCGGGAGAGGGTTCCATCGTCGCGAGCGACGCGAATAATCCGGTTTCGCTCAACCGCTTCGGGAAACTGGCCGAGGTATCGCGTCGATCCGACGGAACGATTTCATAGATCTGGCCGGTGTAATCGTAATCGAGCACCAGCAGTTCATCACGGCTGGTTTGCGTGAACGCCACGATTCGCAAATCGGTATCAACCAGGGTCGAATGGGCGTAGCCGTTTTCGCCGTCTCCGCCGCGAATCGCCCAGATAGTGCCCATAATGTAGTCGCCGTAGATGAACGATCCGCGGAGTTCCGGCAATTTGCTGCCACGGTAAACGGGACCTCCAATCACGGAGTTCGCTTCGGTGTGCGGATGGTCCTTCACGGGTGGCAGGATCGGTGTCGGTCCGACAGCCACTTCACTGCGCAGACTTGCCCGCCCTTCCATCACGGGCCAACCGTGGTTCGCTCCACGCGCGATGCGGTGGATCATCTCCCACGATTCCCAGCCGTTATCGGCCACGAAGGCGTCGCCCGTCTGCAAATCGACGCCGAACTTCCAGGGATTGCGTAGGCCATACGACCAGATCTCGCCTCGCGCGCCTTCCGTTTCGCGAAACGGATTATCGGACGGAATCGCGTATGCGCGCGAATCGGTAGCGTGGTCCACATCGATGCGGAGGATCGCACCGAGCAGATCGCTCACTGTCTGGCCTGTCGTCAGGCCGTCGGGAGGATTCGGACCCGAGCCATCGCCTGTCGAGATGTACAGCATCCCGTCGCGACCGAACTCGAGGCAACCTCCGTTATGTCCACCGGACGGCCAAGTGATAACCACTCGCTCGCTACCCTCGACGGCGCGAAGCGGCGATTGCTTCGAGAGCGTGAGGCGAGACACGCGCGTCTTCCCACCACCTTCGGGATGGACGTAACACACGAACAAGAAGCGATTCTCGGCGAAGTTCGGATGAAACTCCGCATCGAATAGCGAGACATTTTTCCCGGCGAGTTCCGCCGGCAGTATCGATTTCAGATCGACAACCAAATCGGCGCGATCCACCTCAGACTTCTGCTCGATCGAAAGGATCTTGCCACCCATCTCGGTGACCAACAGTCGCGACTCACCCGGCACTTGTTCGATGCTCGTGGGGCGCTCGAAGCGAAGCTTCGGATAGGCCGGAACGATGCGGTACGGCTCCGGAGTATACGGAGAGCCCTGAATCCGCGACGTCTTCCATGCCGCTCGCGGAGCCGCTTGATCGGCCGAATGAGCCTCGTGAACCAACAGGCTGCTGACGAGCGAGCCCAGAACAAGGCACCGGACAGTTTGTCGAATCGACATGGTTACGACCCTTGCGTGGAATGCGTGCGGAACGATGGCCGTTCCCGTGGATAGTTTTCACTGATGGTTGGATGTCAGGCAACGAAGGCTGCATCGGCCCCGATTAAGGCTCTTGCGGCACCGGATCTTTCGGCCGGTAAGCAATGGCACGACGAACGGCTGGCGGAATGGGAGCATCGGCCCCTTTGATCGCACGCCAGAGGATTTCGTTCAGCTCAAAATCATCGATCTTGTCGTACTCGCTGAAATCCATCCGATTGGATCGCTCGGCTCCATACGCCAGTTTTTCGTTCACAGCCGCCAGATCGATGCGAGCCGGTTCATGTTTATAGGGCGTCACGTTGGGTTGGTCGGTGAACGATTCGAACATCGGATTTGCAGCCGCGTCGAACTGGCTGAGTGGCGGCAGTCCGAGAATCAGTTCCATCGTCCGTAGCATGCTGACGGTCCCGTATTGGGTGCTATCAAGATGATTTCGACGCACATACGGGCTGATCACCAAGCCGACCGTCCGATGCGCATCGACATGATCGGGACCGTTTTGTGCATCGTCTTCGATGACGAAGATCGCCATCTTCGGCCAATAGGAACTATTGCTGACGGCCTCGACGAGCCGTCCCAAAGCCAAATCGTTACTCGCCACGCAAGCCTGCGGCGTCGGCGAACCAACGCGCGTGCCCTCGGTGTGATCCTCTCCCAGA
>JBJOLO010000751.1:0-3782 GCA_046045565.1 Planctomycetota bacterium
TGATGGATACCCAACAGATGCAGGATCGTCGCCTGCAAATCGTGCACATGCTTCCCATCTGCGGTGACACCGAGTCCCAGGTCATCTGTCTGGCCGTGCACCAATCCCGCTCTGAATCCGCCGCCGGCAACCCACATGGAATAGGCGTCAATATGATGGTCCCGTCCGGTCGATTCGCGAACTTCTCCGATCGGTGTGCGTCCGAACTCGCCACCCCACACGACGATCGTTTGATCTAGTAAGCCGCGTTGTTTCAGGTCGAGCACCAGCGCAGCAGACGCTTGATCGGTTTCCTTGCACACGGCGGGCAGATGCTCTTGCAGATTCTCCGTCGAGCCGCCGTGATGATCCCAATTCGTGTGGTAAAGCTGCACAAAGCGAACACCTCGCTCCACCATCCGCCGAGCCAACAAGCAGTTGTTCGCGAAGGACGGCTTGCCTGGCGTCGCACCGTATAGATCCAGCGTCTGCTGCGTCTCCTCACTCAGATCGACTAGTTCTGGTGCACTCGATTGCATCCGAAAGGCCATTTCGTACGCCGCGATGCGCGTATCGATTTCCGGATCGCCCGACGTCTCGCGTTTGAATCGATTCAAGTCACCCACAACATCGACAAATTGCCTCTCGCGATCGCGTGACACCCCCGTGGGGCTTGTCAGATTCAGAATGGGCGTGGCACCACTGCGAAAGGGCACCCCTTGATACATCGTCGGCAGGAAACCGCTCGACCACAAAGAACTGCCAGCGCGCGGACCACGTGGACCCGACTGCAACACGACGAATCCGGGCAGATCGTTCGATTCGCTTCCCAGTCCGTAGGTAACCCACGATCCCATGCTTGGACGCCCCGGCTGGGGCGAGCCGGTGTTCACAAATAGCTTCGCCGGACCATGATTGAATACATCGGTGGTCATCCCATGAAGCCAACAGACATCATCCACAATCCGCTGGTGGTGTGGAATCAGATCGCTCAGCTCCTGGCCGCATTGACCATAACGTTGAAAGCTGCGCGGGCTGCCGAGCAGTGTTTCTGTACCTTTGAGAAACGCAAATCGCTTCCCGGCCAAAAAACTCGCAGGCGGCGGCTGACCATGATGTTCACGCAGCTTGGGCTTATCGGTGAATAAATCCAACTGAGTAGGGCCGCCGGCCATAAACAAGAAGATGACTGCCTTGGCGCTAGGCTTGAAATGCGGACCACGCATCACCGCGCGCAGCGGCCCGCGCTCGACGGTCGGATTCGCCTCCCGCTCGGAGCCGTCGTCTGCCCGCAACAGCGAACTCAGCGCCATCGCGCCGACCCCCACGCCGCATTGCTGGAAAAAATGTCGCCGCGTCTGCGCCCGCAACCAATGCGACTCCATGCGATCGTGCTGTTCCCGCATCATTGCCTTAGTCTCGCGTAATAAATTCATCCAAGTTCAGCAACACACGCGACGTCAGCACCCATGCCGCATGATCCATGAGTGTCTGATCCATGAGCGTCTGATGAACGTCGGAAGTCGCCGATGCCTCAGACGCAGCACTTGCCGTCGACGATGCACTGCCCGCAGCGAGTATTTTCCGCGCCGCCTCCGCATCCAATTGCGTGCGCTGCTGTTCGAGGTACCGAATCAGCCGATCGCGTTCCCGCACTTCGGGTTCGCGGCCAAAGCACAGGAGATAGGCACTCCGAATGCGTTCGTCATCTTTCTGAGCGAACTGCAGTACCCGCGAAGCGAGCATGCGAGCGAATTCGAGCATGGCGTCGTCGTTGGCAAGCGTCAACGACTGCAGTGGCGTGTTTGATCGCCCCCGCGCGGTGCAGGTGGTGTTGAACTTCGGCGTGTCGAAGGTCGTGAGCATCGGATACGGAACACTCCGCATGAAAAACGTATAGAGCCCGCGTCGATAACGATCGCCGCCCTTGCTGACATTCCAGACAGCGGCTCGCTGCGTGAACGCATAGACTCCCTCCGGCTGCGGGGGGTAGACACTTGGTCCGCCCATTCTCGACACCAACAGACCACTGGCCGCAAGCCCTAAATCGCGCACGACCTCGGCATCGACCCGCAACCGCACTTGGCGCCCCAGCAAGCGATTCAGCGGATCGACCGCCTCCAAATCGGCCCGATAATCAGACGACTGCTGCCACGTTGCGGACTGCACGATTTGTCGATGCAATTTTTTCTGCGACCAACCGCCTTCGATGAAATTCGCGGCGAGCCAAGTCAATAACTCGGGATGACTGGGCGGCGTGCCGTTCAATCCGAAATCGTTTTCCGTCTCGACCAACCCCGCGCCGAAATAACGCGACCAGACCCGATTCACGGTAACGCGGGCTGTTAACGGGTTGCGACGATCCACAAGCCAGCGACCGAGATCAAGGCGACTCGCCGAAGCCGCGTTCAGCTCTTCGGTTGGCGTTGCGTTCGCATGGCCGGGCAAACATGCAGGTGTTCCCGGCTCCACCTGCTCCCCTTTTCGCAAAAAATCGCCGCGGATCAATACGTGCGTCGAACGCCGCTGCGGAAGATCGCCCATGATCATCGTCTCGGGCATCGCCGCCACCAACTGCTTACGGGCTTCCTCGGCCTTTTGCTGCGCTGCCAACAACCGTGCCCGTTCGGGATCGGGAAGCTCAAAGTCCGTATGCGGCGCATCCGTTACGCTCACGCGAAATCGGCCCAAACTGTAATTTGCCGGATTCGGACCGAATCGAAGCGTTAGTGTCAGTTCGGCCTCCGCGTCCGCATCGAGTTCTTCATGCACAAAGATCGCGGTGCGATCCACATTCAATTTTCCGCCCGGCAGGTTGATCGCCCATCCGGTACTGATGTCACCATCAATTGCTTTCGACACATCGTAGTTGGGTTGCGAATGGTCGGCGGTGGCGTGCAATAGTCGCAACGCTTTCGAGTTCGCAGCGATCTCGAGTTCACTCAGCACAAAGTTGCCGTTGCCGGCCCGTCCCGGTCCATTCTGAGGCAGCGACGGATGCACGAGCGTCTCGATTCGCAAACCGGTGATCCGCTTGAGCGACGACTTGAATCGCAGAACGTAATTATCACTCGCCGCGATTTTGCCCGATGCAAGGATCGATCGGTCGTCGAGCGATTCGAGCGCTGCGCCACCCTCCGAAAGGACACTCAACAATTCAACCGCCGTCCAGTTGATCGGCTGACGTTGTCGATTGCCGCTCTCCTGCTTTGCTTTCTGCTGGCGGTCGTACGACTCCAGCGCTACCTTCGCACTCTGTGCTTGCTTATCCAGCTCCGCCAACTGTTGCTGCTGCGCTGCGGAACCCACCCGCATCGTCGGAGCAACACTATTCACATCTTGATTGCTGTTAAAGAACGCGAACATCCGGTAGTAATCATGCTGACTGATCGGATCGTACTTGTGCGTATGGCATTGAGCGCAGCCGATCGTCAACCCCAACCACACCGCGCCCGTGGTGTTCACCCGGTCCACCACGGCTTCATTGCGAAACTGCTCGGGATCGGTGCCGCCCTCCTGGTTGATCAGGGTATTGCGATGGAACCCGGTCGCGACCTTTTGCTGGGGAGTCGCACCAGGAAGCAGATCGCCGGCGATTTGCTCTACGGTGAACTGGTCGAACGGCATGTCGCTGTTGAGCGCGCTAATGACCCAATCGCGGTAGGGCCAGATCGATCGATCGGCATCAACGGTATACCCATTGGTGTCGGCGTAGCGAGCTTGATCGAGCCAGTGCCGACCCCAGCGTTCGCCGTACGCAGGGCTGGCAAGAACCCTGTCGATTACGCGATTGAACGCATCGG
>JBJOLO010000758.1:0-8140 GCA_046045565.1 Planctomycetota bacterium
GTGTCGGTGACTTGATCGATTTTCGGGTGGCTCCGCCAACGCCGGACCTCACCCTGTTCCCTGACTCGCTATCGCTCGATGCGATTGAATTACCGCTGGAGTATCGCTTTGAGCCGGGCAGCGAAGACGACGGGGTGACCATAGTGATTCCACTTAGTGCCCTGAATCGAATTCCACAAGAGCCGCTCGATTGGCTCGTACCTGGCCTGCTTGCGGACAAGATCGAAGCCTTGTTGCGCGGCCTGACGAAGTCGCAGCGTCGTGAGTTGCCACCAGCTCCGGACGCCGCGAAGGAAATCACTTCGCGGCTTTCGTTTCGATCCGGCCCGTTTCTTCCCGCCTTGGCGCGTGAAGCAAGTCGATTGGCCGGAGGCCACATTTCACCTCGTGAATTTGACGATCAGCGAATTCCCTATCATCTGCGCATGAAAATCCGGATCGTCGATGACCACAGCCGCACCCTGGCTCGCGGCGAGAACATCGACGAACTGCGCCGACAACTCGGCGTCGCCACCGAGATTCAACACGAGATTATCGAGCCGGGATGGCAGCGAGAGGGGCTTGAGGAATGGGATTTTGCGGAATTGCCCCGCATGCTCGAAATCCGACGAGGAGGCATTCGCCTTCCCGCCTATCCTACCCTTCTCGATCATGGCTCATCCGTCTCGCTTACTCTACTCGACGACAAACAACTCGCCGATCACTTGCATCGTGCCGGCTTGCGGCGGTTGCTCGTCCTGCGAGACGGAACCGGCCTTCATGCGCTGATCGAATGGCTTCCCCACTGGCTGCACTGGACCAAGCAACTCGCCGCACTTGGTGACGCCGAACATCTACGAGGACAGCTCGTGGAACGCCTGGTCGACCAGGCCTATCTCGACAACCTTCCGTTGCCAACCACACGCGATGAATTCCAGCGATGCGTGACAAACGGTCGCGAGGCCAGCGAATCGGTGATCCATGAAATCGCTCAACTGCTCACACCGGCCATGCGAAACTACCGGGCAGCCTGCGACGCGCTGCAGCGCAGTGACCTACCAACCTGGCGTTACGCCGTCGATGACATATGCCGGCAACTTGACCATCTGATTTTCGACGGGTTTCTGATCGACGTGCCGTGGCGATGGTGGCAACATTATCCTCGCTATCTCCGCGCCATTGGATTGCGGCTCGAACGACTACGCGACGGCAGCGTTGACCGAGACCGTCGCAACACGGATTTGCTGCGACCGCTCTGGCAACAGTACGAAATCATGACCGCCCAACATCAACAACTCGGCATCGTTGACCCGGAACTGGAAAACTACCGATGGATGCTGGAAGAGTATCGAGTTTCGCTGTTTGCTCAAACGCTCGGCACGGCGATTACCATCTCGCCGCAGCGTCTCGAATCGCAATGGGAGCGGGTGCGTAAGTAGGGCAAGCCGATGCCGGCCGACTTTCATTCCCGACAGATGCTTCACTGCGCTAACGAACTCGGCGCGTCTAGAACAACTCCGCGATGGGCTGACCGCTCGGGAGCACGCTGATAGGCCGCCCCGCGGCATTCAGATATTGTTGGCGAGTATCGACACCCAGATGTTGATAGATCGTCGCCAGCACATCTTGAGGTGTTTTGGGATTCTCGCGGGGAAACGCCCCATTGGCATCGGACGATCCCACGACTCGACCTCCCTGCACTCGGCCACCCAGCATTGCAGCGCTGAACACGTTGGGATAATGATCGCGACCTGCATCACGATTCACGCGCGGCGTACGGCCGAATTCACCCCATGCGACCACCAAGGTCGACTCGAGCAATCCGCGTTCCCGCAGATCGTGCACCAGCGCGTGAAACGCTCGATCCCAGCGAGGCAAAAATCCGCGTCGCAGCGAGTCAAATCCCAGGACGTGCGTGTCCCACCATCGCAAGTCGACCGTGACGAGCCGCACCCCCGCCTCGACCAACCGTCTTGCGAGCAGCATCCGCTGGGCCCAGTTCGGGGCGCCACAGCGATTGGCCGCGCCGGGATCAAAGGCCGGCATCAGTCCATACCGCTCCCGCAACGCCGCGGGTTCTTGTTCCAGATCAAATGCTCGTTGCGCTGCGGGGGACAGCAGAATGTCCCACGCTTTTTGACCGAACTCGTCCGTCGCCAACATCTGTCCACGGTGATCGATTTCGTGGCGGACCCGATCGAGCCCCGACAGGAGTTGTCGTCTCGATCCGAGTCGATCCACCGTGAGCCCGGCGGCCAACTCGAAATTCTGGACTTTGAACGGCCCGGCGCTGGCTGGATCGGCATTCGTTTCGAACGGCTTGTAGGAGACACCGAGATAGGCGGAATTCGTGCCCGGGACCATGCGTGGGATCATGACATAAGCCGGCAAATCGCGCCGGTGTCGCCCCAGTTGTTCGGCGACAATGGAGCCGCAACTTGGGTGTACGTTCTCATCGGGATTCGGCCCCGACGGGTAGCCTGTGAAACAGATCTGGTCGCCCGAGGAGTGGCCGGCATCTTGATGATAGAGACTACGAACGATCGACCATTGATCCATGATTTGCGCCGACAGCGGCAACATGTCGGTCAGCTGAATCCCTGGCACATTCGTGTCGATCGTTGAAAACTCGCCCCGTATTTCCTGCGGGGCGTCGGGCTTCGGATCCCACATATCGATATGGCTCGGCCCGCCCCGCATCCAGAGAATGATCACCGAACGGTCACGTTGCGGCGCCGCAGAAATCGACTCGGAACGTAGCAGTTCGGCCAGGGACAGGCCGGCGGCACCGAGACAACCAGCGCGAAGAAACGCACGCCGATCTCGCACCGTTTGTCGAAACTCGTTGCACGTTCTTTCGCTGTCTGCGTTGACCATCCGAAGCGCCTCGGTGTACCTGCGACCGTCTCCTTCACCGTTTTGGTTATACATCGACGGAAAGAGGCGGTTCAAGCAGAAATTCGCCCAAGGCGGGCATCAGGGTGTCAGAGCGACCAGGAGACGTCGCAGCGCGTGTGAAGTCGCCTTGCCACATCCAGAATGTCTGAGCGATTTCCGACCAGTTTGGCCAGGACATTGGTCAGCGGAACTTGCTCGACTTCGCAGCAAACATAGAGGTCGCCGGATTGATCCTTGACGACCGTGGTTGGTGCGGGGGACGATCGCGAAAACTGCGCACCTAAGTCTTCCGCTTTGGCCGTTTCCGGGGCAACGACAACCAAGCGCGGCGTACCTCCGCAGTCGCTGAGTAGTGGCATGCACGCAGCGCACGGGGCATTCACTTCCACCAGTTCGGTGTTCCCTTTCGTCACCGCCTGACTCTCCGCGACGTTCGCAGTGTCGCCTGTCGCGCTCGTTCGCGTCGACGTGCTGCTGACGATTTCCCGCACCATCGCCAGCGAAGACTCCGACTGCTGCGGGTCGAGAAATAGTTGGGCGAAGGTTTTTTTCTCGACGGCGAGCCGAATCGACAAAGTCCGGTCGACTTCCATCACCAGCGGCGACAACGTCGGCTGTTCTCTTAGTATCGAAATGGTCAAATCACCGGGCAGCGCGGATGACTCTGTTGATTGATTGTGCGAAACATAGAGTTCTGCCGCCATGCTATTCAGGCGATCAGCCAGTTCCCTAACTTGACCGACCGAGTTATTCATGTGGGTCATCAAGGACACGACGCCATTTTGCAGCGCACGGTGCAGGATCTGTTGAATCCTAAACGAACAATAGATGCGAACCGAATCTAATGCTGCTTTGGTATCCGCCTTGCCGCCACCGCTGACCGTAGTATCCCAGGCGCAACGAATTAACTTGATCTCGTCCTCGGTGCGCTCCACAACCGCCTTTGCGCGGGCATGAATTTTTTCAAACCGAGCGGTGAACCACTTTGTGGCCCAACGGGTTGTCCCGAGGCGGGCTCCCGGTGTTTCCACGAGTTGAAGCAACCACTCCTCGAGTTCCTTCGCCATTCCGAGCGTCATCGCCTTCGCGAATTGCGCGAGTTGCATCGACAACGGCATCGGCTCGCCGGCCACTTCGTCGCCGACTCCAAGCGCCTTATCGATGCTCTCGAGAATTGAAGTCCGCGATTTCAGCAAGGATGGCCTTGCGGACACGTGCGAAATAATCTGCTGCGCCAGTTTATCGAGATCGCAACCGGAGAGCCGTTTCAGTTCACCGGCAACTTTTTGCAGAAGCGGATCAAAGTGCAACGCTTTTTCTTCTGCGAATTGAACCGCGCGTGATTCGATTTCGGGGAAGGGGCTTTTCGTCGAGGCACCGTGCACATGCGACTCGGCCCAGTATTGCAGCAGAGCGGCAAAAACCAATTCATCGGTCGTGTTCCGAGTCGCCGCGCACTGCCCAGGCACTCGAACCAAATCCATCGTCCGAATTCGTGCGCCGGAATGATCATTCGAGGATCGCAAATGCTCGAGTGCACGGGATTGCTCAAATACGCTCCCGGCAGGAGTCAGCGTATTCAGGCAGAGGTAGTCCGCCACGCGATCCAGACCGGCTTCATATTCGCAATCGGTCAAGCCATCGCCCAGATGCACCAAGTAGGTGTCTTGGAACGCCCGCACATTCTCTGGAAAATCGCTGATGGAAAGCGGGGCAACTGCGGTGTAGTTGCGCCCAGCATTGCCATAATCGCCAAGTTCACTGAGGCATGCACATGTATTGGCGATCGCCAGGTCCTGCTGGGCCGCCGTGCGGCTGGTCGCGTGCACCAGGAAACCGCTCAACGCCGAATCAGGCAACTGCAGTTCGTTCAGGAGATGGCGGATGGAATACGCCAAGTCGATCACCGCGCCGCTGCCGGCACCGCCGCTTGATGACGCCACCAGGAATACGCGAGGTGCTTTGGCTCGAAAGGGCAAGCCGGTCAAACGTTGCGAGGCCGAAACCGATTCAGGGCTCGAAGCACCGGCAATCATTTTTTTGAGCAATTCGAGCAAGTTGGCACTGTTGTCCACGTAGGCCAATCTGCCATAAGGACGTAAGCCTTCGGTCTGCAAGGACCGCGGAATATTGTAAAGCCATTTCCGCTCGAGCCACTCGAGAAAGGTACGCGCGTCGGAACGGTAACTGGCCGCCGACCGCAGCGGAATGGCGAAGGTCTCTGCCGGACGCAGCGATTCCCCTTTCCGAGCCGCGCAGGCAGCACTAAGTGCCATGGTGTCGGTATCGATCCCGAGTAATCGCACGGAGGGTGGCAGATCCCGATTTGCCAGCCGTTCACGGTATTTTTGTCGCAGCCGGTTGAGGACCTTCAGGCCTGTGCCGCCAAGTCCCACCACGATCACCGGTCCGTACTGCGCCGCTCGCGAATCGACCACGATCGGTTCGAGCGGAGGCAGTTCCTCTTCCAGGATCGGCAGCAGCGGTTCCTGATTCGAGCCAGCCAAGGCGATTGCGTCCTGTGCGATCATCTCCGTCTTTTCGACGCCTCGCGGTGCGCGCGAACCTGATCCTACTCGAGGAAGGCTCGAGGTCGCTTTCTTACCGGTCGGCACTTGCAGGCTATCGATCAGAGCACGACAGCTGGAAAATCGCGATTCCGGTTTCTTGGAAAGGGCGCGAGCCACGACGGGCTGATCGCAAGCCGGAAGCATGGAAAGATTGGGTGGACTGTGCAGGTGCTGTGCTGCCAATTGAGCGGTGGTACGTCCCGCAAAGGGCGGTTCGCCCGTCAGCATTTCCTGAAAGACGATTGCCAAACTGTATTGATCGCTATGACGACTCGGGCGTCCGGCCAGTACCTCGGGCGGAGAATACAGCGGCGTGAGACCGGCCATCACCGATTTGCTCAGGTCATCCAGACTGCGCAGCAGTCCGAAATCGGCAACTTTGATGTGGTTGCCCACGAGCAGTAGATTCTCCGGTTTCACATCCAGATGCTGCAGCGAGTGCTTCTCGTAGAGATAGTCGAGCACATCGGCAGCATCGCGTAAGTAGGCCAGCAGTTCATCTCGCGGGATGCCGGGCAAGCCTTCGCGGCGACATTCCTCGAATCGCTCTTTCAGGCAGGACTCAGCCAGTTCGCATACGATCACGAGTTGCCCTTGAACGACTTCGATACGTTCCAAGGAAAGCAAAAAGGGATGATGCACATCGCGGATTTTCTCAAGCGATCGCAACTCCTGCGATGCGCGCGCATCGTCCATCGTGCCGTATACGAATTTGATCGCTTTACACAAGCCGCCGGGAGCTTCTGCCTTCCAAACCTCACCGAATCCTCCGCTACCAATCCGTTTGCGCAGCCAATATCCGGGGATCGGTTCCGAGTTTTCGGTCGGGCCGATCGCTTTCGGCCCGATCGCTTTCGGGCCATTGCCGTTGGGATCGATCGGTTTCAGGCAAGCCTCATGCCCGTTCACCGCGAGCTCTGCAGATCGTTGCGTCACTGAGCGAACCCCGTCCGGAAACGGGTTTCGCACGATGCCGTCCGTCATGCTGGAGGCCTCGGCATTAGGTACGGCGAGGAACGAATTCGCGTCAGCGGTAGACATGGGCGGTCGGCTCGAGCAAGAAACGTGATCGGTCTATTTTTTCAGCGGCACCATCACGAAGTAACTGCTGGCGACACGGTCGAAGTACTCCGGGCGCATTTCCAGTGCGATATCGCGATAGGTGCAAAAGTTCGATATCTGTTTCAGCAGGTCGCGCGGATGGCAGCGCCGCATCGGCCGTTTCACCGGTCGGTAATGCCGGGCTAACAGATGCTCGACCGCATCGTACCGGTACTCGATTCCGAGCGTTGTCGCGGCAAGTTCTGCGAGGTGATGAAACTCCGCTTCGTCGGGGTCGGCAATCTCGATCTTGTACGGAATCCGCCGCAAGAACGCTTCGTCCACCAAGTCGGCAGGTTCCAGGTTGGTCGAGAAGATGATCAGTTGTTCGAATGGCACCTGAATCTTCTTCCCCGTCGACAGCGTCAGGAAATCGATGTGATTCTCCAAGGGGACAATCCATCGATTCAACAACTCGGCCGGTGCGATTCGCTGTCGTCCGAAATCATCAATGAGAAGGCAACCGCAGTTGCTCTTCATTTGCAGAGCCGCTTCGCTGATGTTCGAACGCGGATCATGTCGGATTTCCAGGGCGTCGAGGGTTAATTCCCCTCCCACGACCACGGTTGGCCGCCGGACCCGAATCCACCGCTGATCGGATTCCCGCGATTTCAAGAGACCGCCCTCGCCGGCGTTAGCCGGTTGATGATAGGAGGCATCATAGACCTTGATCAGTTGCCCATCGTCAATGACGGCATGCGGAATCCAGATGTCCTGTCCAAAGCACATCGTGATCCGCTTGGCCAACGTCGATTTGCCATTACCCGGCGATCCGTAAAGAAACATGCCGGCGCCGGAGTTGACCGCGGGGCCCAGGCGGTCGAACAGTTCGCCGGTTACGGAGATATCGCGGAATGCAGCCTCGAACTTCTCGCGTCGCACCGCTTCCGCGCTAATCGCTTGGGCTTCCACCGAAATGGAGTAATCCATCAGCGGGACGGGAGCGGGACCCACATACGCGCAGGCACGCATGTAATCCTGTGCTTGCTGCCGCCCTTTATCGGTGAGCGTGAAATAGTAGTCGTTGAATGGCGCGGCACCGGCATGCACCAACAACTGCCGAGTTCGTAATGAAGTCAGCAACGACTCGAGTGCGCCGAACGGAATACATATTTGTGCGGCCATATTCCGACCGCTGGCCGTGCCGATATTCAGCAGAAGTTTGCAAATCAGCGACTCGACGACACTTTCCGTAAGTCCTGTCTCGGCAATCGATCGCGGAGAAGCGGGCCAAAATGCATCGTCGGCCAGAATGCTTGCGAGCGGGCTGGCTTGAAATGTGATGGTGTCGCCAGACATTCGTTGGCTCTCGTTGGGCGCGATCAACAGACTGCTGAAGTCTAGGACAAGAATTGCGACAACGCGTCGCCATCCACCTTCCGCTCTCGCAGGACACCTCTTCATCCGCTCAACCCGCACAATCGCTCCACGCCATTCAGCGTTTCGCAATTCTCCCGTGCCCCCCCCTACAAGATGGAATTTGCGCACTAAGCTTTAGCGAGTCGTAGTGCGGCAGGTCCGCGGTGCGGAGTTCGTTGTTTGCCCTCAATAATAGCGCACGGCTGCGATGCACTCGATTCGGCTGAAATCGG
>JBJOLO010000027.1:0-3123 GCA_046045565.1 Planctomycetota bacterium
GAGGATACAACCGCCAGCATTCATTTCGGCCAGTCGCCGCACATCCGCAACGGTGGTGACGCCGCCCGAGGCGATTACCGGAAGTGGAACGGCGGCGATCATTTGTCCGAGGGATTCAAAATTGGGGCCGGCCAGCATCCCGTCTTTGGCAATGTCGGTGTACACGATTCCGGCGATCGGCTCGTCGCGAAATTGGCCTGCCAGATCGGTTGCCGAGCAGTCGCTGACGTGGATCCAACCCTCGGTGGCGACTTGGCCGTTCTTGGCGTCAATGCCGAGCACGAGTTTGCCGGGGTATTTGCGGCACATGGAGCGAAACCAGTCGGGCTCGGTGATTGCTTTCGTGCCGATCACCAGTCGTTTGACGCCGCAAGCCAGAAGTCGTTCGATCGATGCTTCGTCCCGAACGCCGCCGCCAACCTGGCATGGGATCGGTAATGCGGCCGCGATGCGCGTGATCGCCTCGAGGTTCCCTGCAACGCCGTCACGGGCTCCGTCCAGATCGACTAAATGCAGGCGCTGAGCTCCCTCCGCGTGCCAACGTTGGGCCATCGCGACCGGATCATCGCCGAATACGGTTTCGTCGTTGTAGTTGCCTTGCCGCAAGCGAACACATTTGCCGCCTCGGAGGTCAATCGCAGGCCATAGGTCCATTACCGCTACCCTCATCGTCCCGCTCCATAAAATGCGGCGACCAGACGAATATCCCACAGAGAAGTTAGGACTTCAAGTAGCAGAGACTGTTCGACGGACAGGCGAAGAGGTTCAACCACGAAGCGGATGAGTCACGAAGTTTTTAATCAAGAGTTTTTTACCACGAAGGGCACGAAGAGCACGAAGGGGAGAAGAGAAGGAAAGACAGTGGATGATTTGAATGATCATGCAAGTCGCATGCGTGCGGCTTTTCATGACGAGGAGTTTCACGTACGTGATTTGTGGTCAAGGAATCGCGCAGAAAACATGCCGCCCAAGCAGATCGTCACTTGATTTACTTTCTTTCTAAATTCTTTAAGTCTGTCTGTCTGACTGACTTTCTGACTTTCTTTCTCTCCCCTTCGTGCTCTTCGTGCCCTTCGTGGTAAAAAATCCTTCATCTTCAAAGCCGCGAAAAGTTCTCCAGGATCCGCAAGCCGTCGCGTTGGCTTTTCTCAGGATGGAATTGCGTGGCGAACAGATTGCCGCGCTGGATCATGGCGCAAAAAGAACCGCCGTAGTCAGTTTCGATGACGACCACGTTCTTGTCATTCGGCACGACGTAGTACGAGTGAACGAAATAGAAGTGCGACCCGTCGGCGATTCCGTCCAGCAGCGGGCACGGACGCAGGAAGTGACCGCGGTTCCAGCCCATGTGCGGCACTTTGAACTCGTGCGGGAGTTCGAATCGACGCACTTCGCCTGGTACGATCCCGAGTCCCGTGTGTTTGCCGCCCTCGTAGCTGACGTCAAATAAGAGTTGCAGGCCGAGGCAGATGCCGAGGAACGGGCGGTCTTGGGCAACGTAGTTGCGGATGGGCTCGACGAGCCCCCTGGCCCGCAACTCGGCCATCGCGTCCTCAAATGCTCCGACCCCGGGCAGCACGAGTTTCTCGGCGTTGGCGACCGCGCTCGGGTCGCTGGTGATCGTCGCCTGCACGCCCAGGTGCTCGAACGCCTTCTGGACGCTGCGCAGGTTTCCCATCTGGTAGTCAATGATCGTGATCATGATTTGATCAGGATAGAGGATCAACTCACGGGGAGAAAGTGGCCGGAGTCACGTCGCGGTAAGGAAGACTGCGTCGCTCTCAAAACGGCCGGTCGTGGGCACGAAGCGGCGTCTACGGCTGTCCGGTTTCCACGGTTTCCGGATAGATGATCACTTCCACGCGGCGATTTTTGGCGCGGCCCGCCGGAGTACTGTTGGAGGCGCGTGGATGATTCGAGCCGTGCGATACCCAGAACAGTTGACGACTGGGAATGCGGTTGCGTTGAGTCATCTGGTCGAAAACGGCCATTGCCTGTAACGCTGCGATCTGGTGCGTGTTCGTCGCCAGCGTGTCGCTGCCCGAATCCATATGCCCTTCGATGCCGATGCGTTGTCGGGCGTAATTGCGGGCGATCGCATCAGCGACTCGGTCGAGCAGCGCCGTGCCGCCGGGTTGTAACTGCTGCGTGCCCGGCCGGAATAATTCGTCCGCCGGCAATTCGATCGACACCACGTTGTCTTCCTGATGCACCTCAACCCCGGGGATGCTTACCATGCCCAGCGATTGGCGGATGCTGTTGTTCGCCGTGATGATCGCACCGCCGCGACGTTGATTCGAAACCTGCATCGCCTCGACACGCTTCTCGGCTTCCACGCGAGCCACTTGCGTGTCCTTCAGGTCTTTCGCCAAATGTTCGATTTCTTTGCGATACTGGGCGACCTGGTCCTTGTAGACCTGGGACTGCTGTTGAGACAACGCCAACTGCTTAGTCAGATCCTGGTTGTTGGCATCGAGAACCGAGCTGCGGTTCTTGAGGTCGGCAATTTGCGCTTCAAACTGCTGCGAGCCGGTCGCAGCCTGTTGCCATGTCGATTTCGAGCCGTTCATGCGATTGCAACCGCATGCCACGAGCATCAAACCGAAGACTAGTAGAAGTCGCCGCGCCACTATCCGCTTCTCCCGAACAGCCTTTCCTTAGGCTGTCTCCGAGGATCCTCTCGAGCAACCGAACCGGTTGCGTTCACTTTTCTCCATCCGCGCGGGCGGGATCGTAACAAGGGCGGGCCAAGATGGCAAGTTAAACTGGGGGGACTTGGTGATGATCTTGCATCGCAACCAACTCGGCCTCGATCGCGCCGATTCGAGGTCGCTCGAACCGCTTGATGTAGTGCCGGCCTGCAAGATGCTGGCAATGCTGGCACCAGCCCCAGCGTCGCAACAGCCGGTCCGAAATCCGCTGATTGAACGCTTCGCACACAATCGCGTCGGACCGCTTGATGTCCGCAATGCGATCGAGGACCTCCAACGCGCCTCGAAACGTTGCCAGCGTCGTGGAACGCGTTGATTCGACGTACGTCAGCGAGAGGAATTCTGGGCAGCTGCGCGGTTGATTGAAGTACAGGCGGCAGCGGTTGCCGATGCGGTGCTCATGACGCCAACG
>JBJOLO010000041.1:0-4354 GCA_046045565.1 Planctomycetota bacterium
AAGGGCTGAATGCGATCCCCTGCCTCTTCCGGCAGCGCGCCCAGCATGTCCGATCGCAGCGGAGCCGGCAGGATCCCCTCGCCATCGAGCCATGCATCCGAATTCCAAGCGACCGGATCGAATGCCGCGCCGGCACCAATCACTAACTGCCCGCCCTGCTCTACATACTCCCGCAGCAACGGCACCGCTGCACCCGGGCGGTCAATACCGGCGATCACCACCAGCCGAGCATCCGCCAATAATTCGCGATTCAAGTCCCCGATCCGCACATGGCGGATCGACACCAGTTGTCGCTCCGCACCACTGCGCGACATCACCGGAGCCAACAGCCGTCTCAAGTGCCGCGTTTCGCCCAACCGCTGTCGCAAGGGATCTTCATCCTGCGGTGCGTACTGGTCGATAAAAACCACCGGCAACGCCGCCACCACCGGGACCACCATGAAACGCTCGTCGTCGATCGGCAATCGATCCGGTGACAACGACGCACTCACCGAAACAAACTCGGCTCGCCCGGGCTGCGGATTCACCGCGTTGAATTGGTACTCAAATGTAACCTGCCTTGCTCCTTCTGACGGTTCCAGATTCACCGTCTTCGAGCCGACGATCGCATCATCGACTCGCAACGTCACCTGCACATCCTTTCGCGCCTCGCGACCGCGGTGTTCGATCTCGACAATAAACGTCGCGGCCGTTTCCGTGTCGGCCAATCCATCCTGCAACCGTAAATCAGCAATCCACGTGTTCTCCCACTCGGGTGGCGAGAGATCAACAACTTGGATCGGCGGCAAACCTTCCCAAGTGCTGGTGTTCGGCAGGTCGCGCCATGTCGTCCGCTGCTGATCGCCAAGCAATACCACTCGCTTCGCCATGTCCGGCAACGTCTCGCACGCCCGCTTCGCTTCGTTCAAGGCACGCTGGATACTTGCCGAGCGATCCACTACTTCGATGCGGCCGATGGCGTCGATTGCCGACTCCTTGGAGTCAAACGGGTCGCCTGTGGACACCATGGCCGAGCCGCACACCGGAATCACCGAGACGCGACTGCCTCGCGGCAATTTCTCCACAAACTCTTTCGCCCGCAACACAGCCCGGTCCAGCAGCCGCTCGTTGTTCAGCTGATAGCCCATGCTCAAACTGTTATCGATCACCAACACCGCATGCAGCGGCTGAGATCCATCAAACGTTTCACTGCTGCCGGCCAGATACGGTCTCGCGAGCGCCATTCCAAACAACAGCACCGCCGCGGTACGCAACAGCAGCAGCAACAAATCGCGGAGATGCAGAATCCGACGATTCCGCTCCAAGGCCTGCCGCAAAAAATCCATCGCCGCCCACTCGACCACGCGGTAGCGACGGCGATTCAGCAAATGAATCACAAACGGGATCGTCGCGCATAGCACACCAGCCAGCGCGAAATGCCATGCAGATAATGAAGGCCAAAGCATGCGATCCCCAATCACTTCGTGCCGAACTTGTTCTTCAGACTTTCAATCTTGCCTTCCTGCAAGATCGGCAAGTAACGATTCGGAATCGCCAGAATGAAACAAGCCACCGACGTCCCGTACAGTTGACCGGGCTTGCCTGTGACACGTCCGCCACCCGCGGCACCATGGTCCATCCACGACCCATGCTCGGCGATGTTCGACGCATCGATCCGCTGTGAATTCACCAGGTAGTCGCGCAGCTTGGGATAGTGGTCTTTCCACGGCGGACCGCCCACCTGATACAACGCTTGCCCGACGTAGTACAGCGAGTACGCATCAAAGGGCATCGTGCCGTTGCGATTCTGAGCACCGCTGCCAGCCCGCGAGATCGGAATCGCTTTGATCGCTTCGCCGATCACCACCATGTTCTTGCCAATCCGCCAATCGTCGTACTGACCGAACTCCTGCAAGCACACGACTCCGGCAGCCGCCATCGCAATCGTGCCGCCGCTCCCGCCTTTGCCGTAGGTGAACTGACCCGGCACCTTCTGCTGCTCCTCTTCGGGAGCCAACCGATTGCCGCCGTGCGGCGAATAATGCTCTCGCACGCTGCGCATCGCCAGCTCAATCACCTCCGGCGGAACATCCAGGCCGCTATCCACCGCGCTCCGCAACGCCTTCGCCTGCATCACCGCCAAACTCAAGTCGTGCCCGTTCGGCTGTCGGATCGCGCGATAATCCCAACCGCCATCCTCGCATTGCGTGTTGGCGATCACTTTGAGCGCTCGATCCAGAACCGTGTTCAACTTGCGATCCTGACCGCTCGCCATCCCATAGGCCTGCCCCAGCACGAAGGTCGCCAAGCCATGGTTGTACATATCCCGCTGCGCATCGGCTTGATTCAACACACCGTCCGCCCGCGCTTTGCTTGTCATGTAGTCCAGCGCACGCTTGACTGTGGCTCCGTACTTGCCGCGACCCGGCGTGTGCCCTGCCGACATGAACGCCAGCGCTCCCATCCCCACCAGGCCCAGGTCGTTCGAATCCCAGTTGCCGTTCGGACCCTGGTTCTTCGCCAACCACTCCAGCCCGCGAGCCAGTGCCGCCTCACTCTCCGGCGTGATCTCCCAATCCCCTTCGGCGCGCACCGTCAACGGCGATGCCACCGCGAGTAAGACCACCAAGCTGGTTCGAACAAATTTCAACATGCGACTTCTATCGAGACTCATCGGGAGGCTCAAAAGGAGGCTCATTATCACAGGGAGCTCATTATCACAGGGAGCTCATCACTACCATGAGGCCCTCACCGAGAACACTCCCTGCCGGACCGATCAACGCTCCGTTATAGGTGGAATGACCGTAAAAGTCGATTAGTTACGGCTCAACGGACGCAAAACCCTCGAAACCGGCTCCCCGACCCCCGCTCGGGCGGCTTCGGAAGGTTGGCGGCAAGGGAAACTGATGTTTTTTCGCCACATCGATCTGAATGTGAGCTAGGGTTGGCTTGGCCGATCGGATCATCGAACCTACCCGCCGGTCGTAGCATCCCACCTGCACTACCCATGATATCCACCACGCCTCCTTCCACCCCATCGCTACGATCTTGCGAGCGGCCAACGTCGCCCGTAACGACCGAACCAGCTGTTCGTCCGATTGCGACGGAGACGCTGATCTCGGTTGTATTGCCGGTCTACAACGAGTCGGCCGTCTTGCGTCGGCTGGTCGATGCCGTCACCGCCTCACTCGATCGCACCGGTTGCCGCCAGGAAATCGTGTTTGTGAACGATGGCTCCTCGGACGGCAGCGAGCAGATCCTCGACGAACTCGCCTATAACGACCCGCGTGTGAAGGTGCTGCATTGTTCACGCAACTTCGGCCATGCGGCCGCCGTGCACGCCGGAATCTCGCATGCGACGGGCGATGCCGTGATCGTCATGGACTCCGACATGCAGGACGATCCGAACAGCCTCAGCGAATTCGTGAAGCATTGGCGAGCGGGCTATGATGTCGTCTACGCGGTGCGGCGTAAACGGAAAGAAACCATGATCAAGCGCGGCCTGTTCAGCGCTTTTTATCGACTGCTCAAGATGGTCTCGGACCTGCCGATTCCCACGGATGCGGGCAACTTTGGTCTGATTGATCGACGCGTCGCCAACGTCATCGCCGCGTTACCCGAATGCGACCGCTACTTTCCCGGACTCCGTTGCTGGGTGGGATTCCAACAGTTAGGGATTCCGGTCGAACGCGGCCCGAGGCACGACGACCAACCGCGCGTCTCCTTCGCCGGCCTCGTGCGACTTGCCAAAGCGGCCATTTTCTCGTTCTCCTCCGCTCCGCTCACCCTGTTCTATGCCATCGCCGCAGCCAGCCTTCTTGTCTGCGGATTCGGCTCAGTCGCCGCACTGGCGAAGACTTGGACCGGCAATCCGGTTTCGGTCTGGAACGGCACACTCATCATCGCCTCGTTCTTCGGCGCGATGAACGCCCTGGGCATTAGCGTCCTGGGCGAATATGTCCTGCGGATCTACGCTCAAGTCCGTGGCCGGCCCCCTTATCTCGTGGCCCGAACCCGCAACTTCGCTCGCAGCCACTCCCCGTCGCTTCATCCCACTCGCCCCGCCGGCCCCGCGTTCCACACCACTCGCGACCTCCCGTTCGCCACCCACCTAGAGCAAAACATCGAGTCCGACCTGCGCGAACTCGCGGAACAATCTCCCTTCCTCCGCCCGGCCACCCCACCCATCCGCGCAGTCCAAGACACACACGTTTGAACCCGGCCGCCCGGCTTCTGCCAAATCCAAGACACACACAATACTGTTCGGCACGCTTTTTGCGCCATGGCATACAGATGGTATCTAGCGGTTCCTGCAATTGCGCATGCCGGACGAAGCAGTGTGCGCGAATTAGGGTTGGGGCTTGTGTTTGGTGAG
>JBJOLO010000043.1:0-10043 GCA_046045565.1 Planctomycetota bacterium
AAGCATGCCAGCGCCCATAATCTCCGGCGCACTTTTGCGGTACGACTTCGCAACACCAACTTACCGCCAGAGCTGATCCGCAAATGGATGCGGCATTCCGACATCAAAACAACTGGTCATACTACTTGACCGAGGGTACGCAGCACGATGCAGGGCGGCTGCGGGATTTGCTAATGGCACAGAATTGCCAGCTTGGAAAACTGGGTGCGATATTGGGTACGGTCAATTCTTGAAATCGTCGTAAGTCCAGTACACCCAAGAGGGCTCGAACCTCTAACCTTCGGTTCCGTAGACCGATGCTCTATCCAATTGAGCTATGGGTGCATGCCATTCCGTGGCCTGCGAATCGGGGTTGAGCGAGGGATTGGATCGCCTCGAAGGGCCCCGTCGAGGCACCAGCGGAAGGTCGTAATTTTGACGACGGGGGAGAGGGGTGTCAAGCCGTTGTGTGGGCACGGCTTGTGATCACGCTGGCGATAGCACTTGCACAAGCCGTTTGCCGGTTCGCTCGAGATACACAGCCGTTTCGGCTGATTTCATTTTCGCAGAGCCAATCCGCTTGCAAGGCGGCGCAAGCGTCCGGCGGGTCGCGGTGCCGTCGATCGTTCGTCCGTCGACGTTTGCTTCTTTTCGCTCATCGCGCCCGCGTATTCGGCGTGATATCCCTTTGCTTTCAACCGAATGCGGTACAGGCTTTTGTCGATCGTCACGTAAAGCATGTTCAGGTCTTCGCCCAGTCCGAACACGACGTTGCTTGGCATGCCGACCGCCGGGTGATTCGCGTCGGTGACTTGATTGGCCGGGCCGGTGGGAATGAATGCGATTTCTTTTCCGCTCGGATCAACGACCAACACGCCTGGCCGCTTGACGCTGCGGGCGGTGAGATAGAGGTTGCCCGATTCATCGACGCACATCCCGTCGCAGCCGGCTTGATCACCGAAGTCGACGATCGTCTTTCGCTTGCCGTTGACCTTGCCGTCCGGGCCGAGCGGGTAGGCGTAGATCGTCATTGGCCCGAGTTTGGGCGGCGGTGCGTTTGGATCGATCTTGTCGGTTCCATTGTCATGGTCGGCGACGTAGAGCGTTTTCTCGTCGGGACTGAGCGCGATGCCGTTGGGCTTGGAGATTTCGTGCGTGATTTCCATGACGGAGCCATCGGTGTCGATACGATAGACGGCTCGATGTTCGAGTTCGCGAGGTTCATCGCCCAAGTAGCGTGGGTCGGTGAAGTAGATGCGACCTTTTTTGTCGATACAAAGGTCGTTGGGTGCGTTGAATCGTTTGCCTTGAATGCGATCGACGACCGTGGTGCGTTCGCCGGTTTTGACATTCCACCGCGAGACCCGACGACCGCCCTGATCCGATCCTTCGCACGCCAGGAGAAATCCCTGGCGGTCGAAGATCAGTCCATTCGCTTTGCCGCTGTCGATCGAGAACGCAGCCGTGTGGCCTGTAGCAGGATCGTAACGCAAGATCATTCCGGGATCCGCACCGACCGGAATGTCAGTGAAGTAGATGCTCCCGTCCGGCGCCACGGCAGGACCTTCCGAGAGACCGCCTTGGATGTTTGCTTCGCGCGTGAAGAGATGCTCGAGCTTCGCGTCGGGCGAAACGATCTTGTCACCGGTGGGCTTGGGCAAGGTTTTATTTGCGGGAGTCGCCGACGCAGGTTTGGCCGCATCGGCTGCATCGGAGTGCTCGGTGAGAGGCGTCGAGAAGAGAGCGGCTGCGATGGCAGGCAGCATGAGTTTTCGAAGAAGGCTCGATCTGCGCTCCAAGAGACAAAGCATGACGGCTCCTTTCAACTAAATACCGAACATCGGATCTTGTAACGGCAAAGTACGCCGAAGCATCCATCTCCGATGCCTCGACAGCACGAGAATAGAGGTTCAATCGACGAATGCAAGCATGCCGGGGACAAGTTGGCCGAATGTTGCGGAGGTTCGGCTCTGGCAAGCCGGACAAGCATGGGGCAGAATGCCTCGATGGCCACAACAGGAGAAAAGCGAGCCTCAACGCCGCAACGCCCGCGGGTGCGGGGCCTGGAGGCGTCGCCGTCGCAGCGACTGCAGCATCAACTCGGGCTTTCCATGCACTGTGCCGCAGCCCTGGTTCAGGCGATGCCCATGGTTGTCTGGTGGTTATTGCGTCAAGTGACGGGGCAGCCCGTAGGATCACAGCAGTTCGGGGCGCAGCAGGCGGTGCAGGTGGGGCAGGTGGGGCAGGTGGCGAGCCAGGTGGTGGCGCAGGTGCCTGAGTTGCCCGTTTGGGGCTGGCTCTGTCTGGTGGTTTGCGCGACGCAGTTTGTAATGTTGTTCGCGCTTTGGTCGGTCGTCGATTGGAGTTCACTGCGCATCATCTCGTGCGTGTCGCTGATGGTCGGGATGCTTTACGCGTTTTTGTTCGCGGTGGGGTTGCTCGCGCCGCGAGGCGGCATTTTTTTGGCGCTGGATCTAGCCGATCACTCGCGCGTGCTTGTGCCAATGGTATGCCTGGTTGTGTTGATGCTGCACGGGGGACTGGCATGGTGGGCGGCGCGGCATTGTTCTCAGTGGCAACAGCAGGTGCGAACGGTATGGGGCAAGGAACGGTGATCGCATCGATTATGACGACTGCGAGGAACGGGCCGTCGCTGAAAGCGTTGACACCGCTACGGAAGGCTGAGTAGCTAAATCTGCGAGTGTATCGTGCCGAACCTTGAGTTAAGACACTCAAGGAACGCCGCGATGGCCATCGATGCCTCCGAATCTCCGCTTGCCGACCGCTCGGCGAGTTCGTTCCCGATTGTTTCCGGTAGAAAAGCGGCTCGGGCGAGGCGAGCCGGTCAGGACGAGGCGACGCCGTCCGATCGCCTGGCGATCCAACTGCTCGATGCAGACATTCGCCGTTTTCCAGACGAAGCCGGTGCCGATGAGTCTGCTGCGTGGGGCTTGGAGCGTGGCAGGGCTGCGCTTGCCAACCCTCGTATCCGTGCCAACGCAAATGCTAACGCTGACGTTGCTGTTGACGCGGATCTCGATGCCGGTGATGTTGCCAGTGTTGATCGCGATGGCGTTGATTGCGATGGCGTTGATCTCGATGGCGTTGATCTCGATGGCGTGCCGGATGAGATCGACCAGTCGGCGTTGCTTGCCGATCTGCCGGATTATTGGAAGGAGTCATCGCGGCCGCTGGTGAGTCTGGCGTTTATTGTCCCGATGCTGGTCGCGTACGAGATTGGCGTCATCGCGTTGGGGCCTTCCGCGGTTCGGAACGGCGCGGAAGTCTGGCTGCGGCAGTTGCTCGATCTTTTCGGCCTGGGGCAGTATTTTTTGCTTCCGGTGTTAACCTGTGTCGGACTATTGGTGTGGCACTGCGTGTCGCATACGACATGGGCCTTTCGCCCCTCAGTGCTCTGGGGGATGGCGATGGAATCCGCGACGCTGGCACTGGGCCTATTGGTGCTGGCGCAGTTGCAGGGGAATTGGTGCGGGTTGCAAGCGTCAGTTCCGGATTGCCGCGTGTCGATGGACGGCGACGGGTTGTCGTTCTTTGGCGGATTGCTGGGTTATTTGGGCGCGGGAATCTACGAGGAACTGATGTTTCGCCTGGCGCTGCTCCCGTTGGCGGCGGTGAGCTTGCGCGGTTGCGGTGTCTCGCGCAGGCCGGCCTGGTTCCTGGCGATTGTGCTGGTGAGCGTCGTTTTTTCGCTGGCCCATTATCGCTGGGATTTTCAGTTGGCGGGGATGCACATTCAGACCAGCGGATATGCGTTTGAATGGTACAGTTTTTCTTTTCGCTTTATGGCCGGTGCAATTTTTTCGTTGCTCTTTGTCGTGCGTGGTTTCGGCATCGCGGTCGGCACGCACGCACTCTACGACTTATTCGCAGTGTTGCTCTAAGAAATACGCCCGCGCATGCATCGCTCGACGTTGGGCGAAATGGAACGCATCGGATTCCGCGATGCGAGAATTTCGTCGAGGCAATTTTTCGCTCGGTCGCTGCGGCAAATCGCAGCTTGTCAAGAGCGACTTGAGGCCAGTGCGACATGGACTGGGCGTTGTCAAGACCCAGTTCGGATTGCAGCGAGATGATTTTAAGTCGAAGTGAAAAGTGGCTTTGTTCGCTGCGCGGGATCCGTTTATAATGCCGCTTCACGAATGCGACATCATTCGAAATCATCACGCGATAATCCAACATCAAGCGACATCAGTAAGGAATACAGCGGTGCTAACGGTTCGCCCCCGGGTCGCCGAGCTGGCCTTTCAGGTTTTCGGACGATCACTGCATCCCGAACTTTTCGATATTCACATGACGCGGCAAGTCGAGCGAGGCGGCTACCAGGCTCGCATCGACATCACCAGTGCCGGGCATGTGGTGACATGGCGTTACCAAGGTCTGACTCTGACCGAGGTCGCCGCGTCGGCTCATCATCCGTATCCCTTTCCGCAGAAACGGCGGCTGATGTCGCACAAGCTTCGCGGACAGCGATCAGACCATCTCGAGGGTCGTGGCGGCGTACGGTACCAGATGAGTTTTCAACTGGAGCCGGTATCGCCTGAAGTGTTTTGGACGTTCCAGCAGGAACTTACCAGCGACGGCATTCGCAACGGCATGCTGCATCGATTTGATTCCAGCGGCCGCGTCGCCTTGGGGGCGCTGAGCCTGATCAACGTGGAAACCAGGAATCGCAGCCTGCTGATCCAGGCGTTCCACACCTTCCCCGATGATTATGCCATCGTGAAAACGCAGTCGATTTTTGAACTGCCGCACGGTGAACGGCAAGCTTAACCATTCCGGTCGCTTTTTTACCACGAAGAGCACGAAGGGAAGAAAAGAGAGTTTTTGAAAAGATTGAATCCGATCCGGCATGCAGGATTACCTTGGATGCAAGATCGGTCAGATCAAGGAACGAGTGGGACGTGTAGGTACGTTGACGCTAACTCTCGAGCGCCGTCTTTTGCTTTGAGCTAATCGATTCTTCCTCTTCCTTCGTGTTCTGGCTGCTCTTCGTGGTTAATCCCTCTTTCCTTTTGCTTTCTTGAGCACTTCCTGCATGGAGACCGCGGCGCCGTTCGCTGCTTTGCTGGCGTCGGCGGCGGCCATGAAGGTGTAAATCTCGAGCGTTTCTTCTTCGCTTACCGGCGGCTTACCGGAGCGGAAAAATGCAACGGCCGCTTCGACCAACGGTTTATAGCCATCGTACGAACCGACCGGTCCTTCGCCCTGGTCGCCTTTCGCGACGCCTTTGTAGCCGTCGCCCTCACGGAACACGCCCGTGCGACCGTCGGACCAAGTGCCCGTGACGACAATTTTTCCATCGGCGGACGTACTACGTTGCACCGTTTTGCAGCCGGTGCCCATGACGGTGAACAGCGATTCCACGCCGTGGATGCCGTACCAGAAAAGATCGGGGTGTGTTTTTTCCAGCGATGCCGGACTGGTGGTCTCGCAATGGGTGATCTTACCGAGTGAACCGTTGCGGGCGGCCAGGGTGTTTTTACCGAAACGCAGTGACGAGGCGGAGAAGACGGGGACTTTTGCCTGGCGGGCTTCTTCGAAGATTGCGACAGCGTCCTCCAGCGAGCCGGCGATCGGTTTGTCGATGAAAACGGGCTTGCCTGCTTTCAGGACGGGTCGAACCTGTTCGAGATGCGGTCTGCCGTCGTTGGTCTCCAGGAACACCACATCGACGCGTTTCAAGAGTTCGTCGATGGAGTCGACAATTTCCACGCCCATCGTCTTGATTTTTGCGGTATACTCCGGCACGCGTTTGACGCTCGATTCGATGTCGGGGCTTCCCTTCGGATAGGCCGCGACAATGCGGCAGCCGGCGATTTCCGGAGACGGTTTTTCCGCGTTGAGGATCTCGGTAAAAGCGATCGCATGCGACGTATCGAGCCCGATAATTCCGGCTCGCAGCACTTTCGGTTCATCAGCGGCCTGCAGACCGCATGCAATGCAGGCAAAAAGCACGCAAACGATTCCTGGGCTCAAACGCGACATGAGGCAACTCCGCAAAAAGGAAATGGATCGAAATTCCTGGCGTATGATGACCGGTTGGCAGCAGGAGAGTCAACATGCAGAGCAGTCGAAGTCGAAGTTTTTCCCGCCGCGAGATGCTGAAGCAAGCCACCATCCTATCTGCGGGGGCAACGCTCGTCGGAGCGCACGCTTTGCAGCCGAGTCAGGGACTTCGAGCCAATCAAGAACGCGGTCCGCTGAAGACCATCGCCGCCATCAATTCGATCTATCGCCTGCGTTCTCATGCATACCACATTTGCGGGCGGTTCATTCACGGTTACATGCGAGACGGTTTCCATCACCAGCCGGGGTTTCGCGTAGCGCGGATGTACAATCATCAATCGCCGGCCGATGACCTTGGTCCGACAGACTGCAAGAAGTACGGCATCGAGCTGTGCGAGAATGTGGCATCGGCGCTGGGCGGTGTGGGGAAGGTCGATGTCGATGCCGTGCTGTTGATCATCGAGCACGGTAACTATCCGGTCAACGATCGCGGCCAGGTTCTTTATCCGCGATACGAGTTATTCCAAGAAATCGTCGCGGCATTTCAACAGGCGGGCCGATCGGTGCCCGTGTTTGTCGATAAGCATCTGTCGTATGACTATCAACGTGCTGCCGAGATGGTTGAAACGGCACGGAAGAGGAAGTTCGGCTTGATGGCCGGTTCCTCGTTGCCGGTAACATGGCGGGTACCCGAGTTGGAACCACCGTTGGGAACGCCGTTCGAGGAAGCGGTGGTGGTTTTCGGATTCGATCGCGGTGCCCCGGACATTTATCTATTCCACGCGCTCGAAGTGCTACAGTGCATGTTGGAGCGGCGACCCGGGGGCGAGACGGGAGTGAAGTCGGTCGAGTGCATTTCGGGTGACGACGTATGGCGTGCGGCGGACGCGGGGCGGTTTTCGTGGAAGCTGGTGGAGGCTGCAGTGGATCGCTGTCCGAGCAAGAACATCGGTTCGATTCGCGATAATGTGCTCAAACCGCAAGCCATCCTGGTGGAATACCGAGACGGCACTCGGGGGACGGTGATTAATTTGATTGAGCAGGTTTCTGAGTTCGGTTTCGCGGCGACGGTGCGTGGTCGTGCCGAGCGATTATCGACTCATTTCTATTTACCGCCGCCGCCCGGTGCGCGATTCTTCGATCCGCTCTCGTACCACATCGAGCGATTTTTTGCGGAGGGCACTCCGCCCTACCCTGTCGAACGGACGCTGCTGACCAGCACGGTGTTGGACCTGGCTTTGCGTTCGCAAGCCGATCGCAAACCGCTGCAACATGATGCGCTCGACATTCGCTACGCGCCGCCGCGCGAGACCGGTTTCTTCCGCGGACCGCACACCGACGGCGAATAGTGGGCATGGTGTCGGCAGGACTCGGGCATCCCGGAGTTAGGCGGGGCCCTGTTTCTTGCGGCGAAAAAGTCGCTTGCAGTCCCCGAGTGCTTCGCCGAGCTTTTCGACTTCGGCTCGCGTGTTATAGAAGTAGAAGCTCGCGCGGTTGCTCGCGGTAATCTTCAGTCGCTTGTGCAAAGGCATGGCGCAATGGTGTCCCGCGCGGATCGCGATGCCCCGCGCGTCGAGTATCTGTGCGACGTCGTGGGCATGAACGCGATCCACGACAAAGCTGACGATGCCGGCCTTCTGTCCGGGGGGAGGACCCAGCATGGTGATGTCGCCAACCTCGGCAAGGATCTGATGTGCG
This sequence comes from Planctomycetota bacterium, assembly GCA_046045565.1. Taxonomy (GTDB): domain Bacteria; phylum Planctomycetota; class Planctomycetia; order Pirellulales; family Pirellulaceae; genus VGZA01. Next base: position 7,705 of record JBJOLO010000043.1, read on the forward strand.
TATTCGGTGAGCATCAGCTCGTGATCGTGAATCCGTTCGAGTCCGACCTGATTCAAGTAGTCGATGGCGGCGCCGAGTCCGATGGCGGGGACGATCGGCGGAGTGCCCGCTTCAAACTTGGCAGGCAGATCGGCTGCCTCGAAGCCGTCGACCGTGACGCGGCGAATCATGTTGCCGCCCCCAAGAAACGGTGGCATCGCTTCCAGCAGTGATTCGCGTCCGTAAAGAATCCCGATTCCGGACGGGCCGAGCATCTTATGGCCGCTGAAGGCGACGAAGTCGGCATCCCATGCCTGGACGTCGGTCCGCTGATGCGGAGCACTCTGCGCGGCGTCGACCAGTACGACTGCACCGAGGCGATGCGCGGCGGCGACGATTTCCTGGATCGGGTTGATTGTGCCAAGCACGTTGGACACCGCCGAGATCGCTACCATGCGCGTCCGCTCGCTCAACATGGCATGGAACTGAGGCAAGTCGAGAAATCCCTCGGCGGTGATCGGTGCAAAACGAACGCGACAACCGGTGCGTTCGGCCAGTTGCTGCCAGGGAACGATGTTGGAGTGGTGTTCGAGTTCCGTAAGCAGGATTTCATCACCCGCCTTCACGTTTGCATCGCCCCAGGAGCGAGCTACCAGGTTGATGGCCGACGTGGTTCCCGTTGTGAAAATCACTTCGTGTCGCTGCGGCGCATGGATGAAAGTGCGAACGCGCTCGCGTGATTCTTCAAACAAGTCGGTGCTTTGGTCGCTGAGCCAGTGCACGCCCCGATGAACGTTGGCGTAGAGGCTTTCATACACTTGCACCAGCTTGTCGATTACGGCCCGAGGTCGTTGGGTCGTGGCTGCGTTATCCAGGTAGACGAGCGGCTGGTTCTCGTAGAGCACCGTCGAAAGGATGGGAAAGTCGGGGCGATACTGCTCCGGGTCGAGGGATGTGTGTGATGCAGGCAGGGGGTGCTCGGCCATCGACAGGGGTTCCAGACGGAGGTGATTCCAAACAGGATTTCAGGATGTGCAGGACGCGCTGTCATGCCGCCGGGGCGAGGCTTCGTCAGCCATGTTTCTTCCCGTATTTACCGGCAAAACTCAGGAGATCCTAACGGGACGGGTGGGAGACCTTGGTGTTTCCGGGGTTGCCTGGCGGCTATCGAAGCGACCGCGTTCAGCATAACGCGAGATCTCGGCGTGGCACAGGGAGCACATGGCGACAAAGGAGTTGAAACTTGACGGTTTGGCAACCATGATGGAGTCAGCCCTTTCATCGCTGCGTACGCTTTTCTGGGCAGGGTCGAGGGCGAGCGACGATCTTCTCAAACCCTGTATTTTGCGGCACCTATGTCGTCTTCGATCGAATGCGATCACGTTTTCACGATCCTGACGCGCGGTCCCTTTCCCAGTGGCGACGCGACCGATAAGGAGGTGGAACGCCACTTGGAGTTATGCGAATCATGTCGGGAGATCGCAGAGGCACTTCGGCCGGCGTCGGACTTGTTTCACGAATCGGTATCGCTATTCGAGCTGAACGATTTGCCGCGGTACGGGAACCCGGGCGAGGACCTGGAGGCCCGGTGTCGTACGATGACCGAGGAGGCGCCGGCAGCGCAGCGTGCGCCGCAAGTTACCGATCGCTGGCCGTGGCTGCACGCGTTGGCGATGTCACGGACCGCCGCCACGCTTTTATGGTTGACCGCAACGGTGATGGTGATGGCTGCGGTTTTCGGTGCGGCGACGATGCAACCGCCCGCCCTGATGATCCCGGATCAAACAGGAATCCCCGATCAATCAGGGATCGCTGATCAAGGCCAGCTGCAAGGCCAGGGGCAGGCACACGTTCAGGGACAGGCACTTGCTCAGAGACAGGGACAAGGTCAGGGGCGGAAGCAGGATCCTGCGGGGCGTTTGCAGGCCTTCAACGCCCAACGCTTTGCGATTCCTGACTCCTGTCGGCCCGTGGCTTCGTCGTTGGCGGCGGACGATTTCCTGACATCGCTTCGCCGGCAGTGCTGCACCAATTGCCACCACGCTTCGCTGCCCGAGAATCCGCTCCACGAGAAGTCGTCGGAGCACGGTGATGCAGCGATGGGTGGTTTGGCGAGCGTGGCGACACGGCTCAAGCCAGCGTCGATCGGCACCATCGCAAACGCTTGCCGCCTTTGCCATTTGGCGGGGGATTCCCCCTAAGCATCCGCGGTCTGAACGCTCGCCGGTTTTCTCTTTGACTGGCTGGCGAACGCGTGGAAAAGCATTACGATGGGCGGCTGGAAAAGTTGGCATAACGGCCGCCAAGTCTTGAGCGATTTCTTGTTCACAGACAGGCTTGTTCTCGGTGGAGACGGCCTG
>JBJOLO010000045.1:0-3665 GCA_046045565.1 Planctomycetota bacterium
GGTCCAGAGCCTGAACGCGGACAAACCGTTTGATCAGTTTGTTGTCGAGCAAGTGGCGGGCGACGAGTTGCCGTCGCCACGCGAGGATCAACTGGTTGCGGCGGGCTTTCATCGACTGGGACCCGTTCGTCGCAATGCGGGCAATGTCGAGGTCGCCTTTAGTCGTAATGAAGTGCTCACCGAAATGACTGATGCCGTCGGTGCGGTGTTCCTTGGGCTCACGATCGGTTGTGCTCGCTGCCACGATCATAAGTTCGACGCGATCCGACAGCGCGACTATTACCAATTGCAAGCATTTCTGGCTGCGACACAGGAGCACGACATTGCCTTGGCAACTGCAGACGAGCAGGAGCAGTGGAAAGCCGCAAATCAGCAAGTGCAGGACGAGATCAAGCACGCTCGTGAAAAACTTGAGAAGGCTCAAGGCGATAATCGTCGCGAATGGTTGGCGAAATTGCATGAGCTACAGCTGCGTATTCCCGAGCCGTTGCCAACGATTTCGAGCGTCAAGTCGGATCCCGAGCGACGTACGTCGATCCATCTGCTTGCGCGCGGACAGGCCGAATCGCCGCAGGAACGGATGTTGCCCCGGGTTTTGGGCGTGTTGTGTTCCGAGTCTACCGATGCGGGGAATCCGGAGTCATATGCGCAGCGACGAACCCTGGCGGAATGGCTTGTATCGCCTGATCATCCCCTGACCGCGCGGGTGCTTGTGAATCGATTGTGGCAATATCATTTCGGGCGCGGCATTGTGGCGACGCCGAACGATTTTGGCGTGAACGGCGCCGCGCCGACTCATCCGGAGCTGTTAGACGAACTTGCCGAGGAACTGGTGGCAGGTCAGTGGCAGATGAAGCGTTTGCATCGGCGGATGCTCTTGAGTACGACTTATCACCAGTCATCAGTGTCCGCGGTCGGCGGCAAAGGGGAGGAGCGGGATCCGGATAATAGTTATCTCAGCCGATTTGCGAGACGACGGTTGACTGCCGAGGAACTTCGGGACTCGATGCTCGCCATTACCGGCGGCTTGAATGAAACCTTGGGTGGCGCGAGCGTCATGCTGCCGGTGAAGCGGGAACTGATCGATTTGTTGTATGAGCCTGAGCAATGGCGGGTAACGCCGGACGTGCCTCAGCACCACCGGCGGTCCATCTATCTCGTTGCGAAACGAAATTTGCGACTGCCGTTTTTGGAGGTCTTCGATCAGCCCGATTTGCAAATCAGTTGTTCGCGGCGCGAATCGAGTACGCATGCTCCGCAGGCGCTGGAGATGCTCAATGGCGATTTTGCGATCACCATGGCGAACGACCTCGCGGGCCGCTTACAGCGCGAGGCATCAACCGACAAAGCACAGCAAGTCCGGTTGGCATTCGAATTGGTACTTGGTCGCGTGCCGTCCGCCGAAGAACGCCGGTTGTCGGAGTCGTTTCTGGTGGGGCAGTCATTGGAAGAGTTCGCGCTGGCGATGTAGAACTTGAATGCCTTGATGTATGTCGAGTGAAAAAAACCGAACGCAGTGAATGCATCGGCGACCGCTGCGATTAAGTTGAAGAGAGGATGGAGGCAGGTGAGTCGAGTTGAAGCGGGACTGACGAGGGTGGTGTGTATGGTTTCTTCAGTGTGGCAGCCTTTATGTCGTTGAGCAGGATGAGATAGGTATGCAGGATTGCGGGCGGCGGAACTTTTTGCGAGATCTGTTTGGCGGATTCGGATCGCTCACGCTGGCGACGATGCTGCATGACGAGCAGTGTCGTGCTGCGACGACGAATCCGTTGCGGGCGCGTCGGTCACCGCGTCGAGCGACGGCCAAGTCGGTGATTTTTCTGTTTATGGCGGGTGGGCCCAGTCACATCGACACGTTTGATCCGAAGCCCCTGCTGTCGAAGCTGGACGGACAACCGCGCCCCGGTGAGTTTGGCGAAGCGAAGTATCAATTCGTGAAGCCCGATGCGAGATTGCTTGGATCGCGACGAATGTTTTCGCGATACGGTGAGAGTGGAATCGAGGTGTCGGATTTGTTTCCGGCGACGGCCCGCTGTGTCGATGATATCGCGGTGTTGCGATCGTGTTACGGCGACAAGGTGGTTCATTCCGCGGCGCAGTACGAATTGTTCAGTGGTCGAACCGTGCCCGGTTTCCCGAGCATGGGTGCATGGTCCGTGTTTGGATTGGGGGCGGAGACCGAGAGCTTGCCGGCGTACGTGGTGATGCCCGATCCGGATGGAGCGCTGGAAGCAGGACAGCCGATGTACGCCAATGGTTTCTTGCCGGCGGCGTTTCAGCCTACGGTGCTTCGGCCGGGTGCCGAACCGGTCCGTAATCTGGCGTTGCCTTCGCGGGTTCCGCTCGATTCGCGTCGGCGAACGATGGCACTGATTCAATCGTTGAACGCCGCGAGCGACGGAGCACGTACCGGCGTGGCGGGGCTCGATAGCGAATGGACTGCGCGGATGGCTGCCTACGAGTTGGCGTTCAAGATGCAGTTGGAGGCTCCGAAGGTTTTTGATCTGTCGGAGGAAACACAGCGGACGTTGGATTTGTATGGCATCGGGGCCGGCTTGCCGACGGACGATTATGGACGACGATGTTTGCTCGCGCGCCGTCTGGCGGAACGCGGCGTTCGCTTTCAGGTCGTCGTCTCCGGGGGCGGGCCGGGGGTGAAGCAGTGGGATGCGCATGAGGATATCGAGGAGAACCACTTGCGAATGGCAGGCGAAACCGATCGAGCGATTGCGGGGTTGTTGATCGACCTGAAGCAACGCGGGCTGCTTGAGAGCACACTGGTGCTGTGGGGCGGCGAGTTCGGCCGGTCTCCGGAAGCTCAGGGGGGCAAAGGTCGCGATCATCACAATCTCGGGTTCACGATGTGGATGGCGGGTGGCGGTGTGCGAGGTGGACAGGTAGTCGGCAGCACCGATGAGATCGGCTTGCGAGCAGTCGAGAAACCGTATCATTTCCGTGACATTCATACCACGATCCTGCATCTTTTAGGGTTCGACCAGAACGAGCTGACCTTTCCGCATCTCGGGCGTGATGAGCGTTTAACGCTGATCGAGGGGCGACTGATCGAGGAAATCCTTTGATGCTCGCTGCGTTTCTTGCGACGTCCACGAGGGCCTGTTCTTGATTCGATGTGTCTGATGCGATCCCCTTCACGTTGATCTATCGCGAGTTAACAAGCCTCGATTCGAAATCCCGCAAGTCGAAGTTTGGGGCGACGATCTGCCGGGCTGCGCTGGCCGAGACAATCAGCGATCGTCCGTGGGTGCTGGCCAAAGCGTACGGCCCGCAACCGCGGGGCATGGAAGGCATTCGCAGACGCTTGCCGTCGCTCCCTGCGCAACCCTGAACGGCATTCCAAGACACACACGTTCGCGTTTGGCCGGAGTCGCGGTTCGGTCAATCGTGTGTGTCTTGGAATTGAGGAGCGGCGCCCAAGCTGCGTATTTTGCCGAGTCGGGGTGGGTGTCTGCGTGACCCGTCAATTCCGAGACACACACGTTGAAGCTGGCTGGATTCGCCGTCGGGTCAAACGTGTGTGTCTCAATACTGTTCGGCACGCTTTTTGCGCCATGGCATACAGATGGTATCTAGCGGTTCCTGCAATTGCGCATGCCGGACGAAGCAGTGTGCGCGAATTAGGGTTGGGGCTTGTGTTTGGTGAG
>JBJOLO010000073.1:0-4270 GCA_046045565.1 Planctomycetota bacterium
GCGATTGGATTTTGCCGGCTTTCGTGCTTCCCGACTTGCGTTGGCAGGAAGGCGCAGCTCGGGTTACGGTCTCGCCGCCGCTTTCCTTGCGTCATTCGAGGGTCGATCAAGGGCAGCATGCCGTCACCGTGCCGCAGGCAGGAGCGTTGGTGGAGCAACTCCAAGCGAGATTCTTTGCCCCCGATGCCGCTATCCATGTGGAATTGGCGGAGTCCGAGCCGCGGTCGCATGCGACGGTTGGCACGACGCTGCGTGTCAATGCTTCCACCGTGGCGGCGAGCGTTGTCGCCGACTTGACGTGTGTGCAGGGACGTCGCTTTGATGTCGATGCGGATGTCCACGAGGGATGGTGGATCGATGCGGTGGAAGTCGAGCCTGCGGAATTGCTCGACACATTCGATCTGGCGAGCACCGAGAATCCACAGGTACGCCGCTTGAGGATCCAATTGCGACGACCGGTTGAGAAAGGCCGGCAAGTTCGAATTGTGGTGCGCGGCCATCGCACGAAACCACCGGAGGAAACTTCGTTGGGAATCGAGCAATTGCGGTTGCTCAGCTTGCGCGATATCCACGAATCCCGGCGGCTGATTGCGGTGCACTCGGTGCCATCGCTGTCACCGGAAATCAGCGGCGATTTGTCAGTGAAACGCCTCGATGAGCAGGATCTCACATCGAGCGAGCAGGCGCTAATTGACGCGGAATCGGCCGCATTGATTTTTGACGATGATGCGGCCGCGGGGCGATTGCGGATGCAATTCCGAGCTGGCACACCAGCCTATGCAGCCCAGGTTGCGATGACCGTCGCCGTCGATGCCCAGACCGTGCAAGAGAACTACCAGGTTCGATGCCGGCCGGAATCAAGTCAGGTCGAGCGGTTGCTTGTGCATGGTTCCGTGGCACGAACGCAGCCGATCGTGTGGTCGTTGAAAGGCTCGGCGAATCGAGCCGTCAACAGTCGTAAACTTTCGCAATCCGAGCAGCGCGCGGTGGGGATTGGCGAGGGCGATGTGTGGGAAATCACGCTGAACGCACCAGCGAGCGTGGAATTTGAACTCATTGGCGAACGCTCGATTCCGCTCACCGATCGTTTCCCTCTCGCGCTGTTGTCCTTGCCGGAGGCGGCGACGCAATCGGGAACGTTGCTGGTTCAATCAACGAACCCGCGCACGCACCTGGAGACGGGCATGCTGCAGTCTATTCCCGCCGCCGTCTCCGGTTCCGCGCCATTGCAGGTGTTGGGGAGCTATCGCTACCAACCGGCGCACGGCGGCCGCGCGGAATTGCTGCGCGAGGATGCATGGAGCGCGAGCCGAACGGCATGGATTTGGTCGCTGGATTTGCATACGCGGATTGGCGACCAGGGACTGCTGATGCAGCGGGCGCGGCTTCGCATCGAGAATGTCCAAGGCGACGTGGTCGAGGCTCGCTTGCCAACCGGTGCGGTTGTGAATCGATTGATCGTCCAAGGGCAAGCGACCCGCACGGCCAATGCCGCTGCGGGGATCATCGACATCCCGTTACCTGCAGATGAACGCTATGTGACGGCTGAAATCGAATACACCCTCGCCGCTAAGGGCGTGCTCAATAGCTGGCAGGTTCCGTACCTGCCTCCGCAGTTGAATCTGCCGGTTTTGACGCGAACCTGGCAAGTCGAGCTGTCGCCTGGTTGGGAGTTGGTCGATGCGTCGGCGGCTGCGTGGTACGAGCGCTTGATCGCGATGCTTCGACCTCGCACTGCAGTTCTGGCTGCCGCGGGCGACTTGAGTGGGAAATTGGATTCGAGCACCGAAGCACTGCTGGAAAGTGTGGTAAGCAATTTCAAGTCGGAGTGGTCGAGCGGGTCTGACGATGGACCGCTGACTTGGGGAGCGATGCTTGCTGGTGTGCAGAACGCGGCTGCTCCATCTGCGACTCGCGTGCAGTTGGACGTCCGACGCTTGGCACTGGCTGGCATCACGCCGTCGACGGTGGTCGTATCGCGTTCGTCGGAACTGAGCGTCGAAAGACTGCGGTCCGAAATCGGTCGTCGCGGATTTCGTTTGACCAGCGAGCCGGGACTAGTGCGGTTGACGGTGAATGACGATTTCGCCGAAGCGGCGAGTCGGGATAACTCCGACGGTGGCACGCCTTCAGCGCGCGGTTCGGGTTCGCAACGCGGGAGTTCTCACGCAGTTGAATCGATGGTTGTCAGGGGCGCGGTGATGGAGTCGCTGGATCGGTGGCTGGAACGATCGCAGTGGTGGGAGAGTCCCTGGTCGCAAGATGTCGCTCCGCGTTGCGAAGATAAACTGGGATGGCGATCGTGGCCGGTGCTGCCCAAACAGTCGGCTAACGGATTCCTGTTCGTCGAGCAAGCGGTTCGAAGGCAGATCTGGGCGTGGGCAGGCGTGATTACGATGTTCGGGGCAGCGTGGTGGCTTCGCGAAAAATCGCTGCGCGGGGTGGGAGTGCTGGTTTGTCTTTTGGCCGGTTGCACGCAGTTCGTTCCCTGGGGATGGTTGCCGCTGACGAGCGGGGCTTTTTTGGGAAGCCTCGTCGTGGTGCTGTTTTCAATGCGATACGGGACTGTGAAGGCCCGGGCTTCCGTCATGCATGTTGCCATGACCCAGGCCATGTTGCTTACCGTTCTGGCGCTGGCTTTCTTTGCCCTACGGGAAGCCATGGCACAGTCGCAACCCGTTGAATATCGAGTCTTGATACCGACAGGAGAGGATGGGGAGGTCGAAGGGGACTATGTGTATGTGCCTGCCGAGTTCGATCGCGAACTGCGCAAGCATGGAGAGTCGCAAGGGCGTGGCCCTGCTTATGCGCTGCACTCCGCCCGCTACCAAGGATCGTTCCAGGCTAATGACGTGCAACAATCGCTCGATTTCTACGAGTTCAACGCGACGATTGGCTTCGATGTCCGCGATCCGAGCGTGGCGGTGAGCATTCCGATGGGGAATCAGCGATTGCATTTGCTGCCGGGGAAGTCGACTCTTGATGGCGAGCCGATCGAATTGGAATGGGATGAAAGCGGAAGTCATTTGATCGTGCCGGTTGGCAAGGCGGGGCCGCATCAATTGGAGTTGCGATTACGTCCCACACCACGAGTCGTTCAGGATCAGTTGCGATTGGAACTGGCAATCCCGCGTCTGCCGAGTTCCAGGTTGGAGTTGCGTTGCCCGCGAGAGGCGGACCGTATTCAGGTGCCATCATCGCGGGGCATGATCGAGCGTGGCGAGGATTCTATCGTTGCGGATTTGGGCCCCTGCGACCAGTTCATCGTCGAGTGGCCCGCCGACCTTGGCCAAGAGCCGTTTTTGGCGATCGAAGAGTTGCATTTGCTGCGGGTTGAACCGCGGGACGCGCGACTTCAAACTCGCATCCGTTTGACGACGAGTGCTCCCGAACAAGTGAAGAGCCTGGCGTTAGAAATCGATCCGCGGCTGCGTCTGTTGCCGCTTGGTCCGGAGCAACCGGTTCGCGGAATTCGTTCCGCTACCGAGGATCCGCAGAAACTGTTTCTCGATTTGAAGCTGACGGATAACTCGGAGCAGATCGAACTGATTTTCGAATTGACCGATACGTCGGGAGTAGGGCACGTCTATTTTCCGCATGTTCGGGTGATGAGCGGCAATCCGTTCCGGCGGCTGGCTGCGGTGGCAGTCGAGTCACCGCTCACAGTAGCCAAAATGGAGAACGCGCCGCCACGGGAGAATCCGCGAGTATTCGAAACAAGGTGGGGTGGCGAGTTGCCTGCGACGGACTTGGTCTATGACCTGTCGGCAACGCCTGCGGTGTGGCACCTGGAAACGCGTTTGCCCACTGTCGATATTGCCGTCGACGAGGAACTGCGCGTATCGGTTGCTCAACAGACCGTGCAAGTGCAATGGACTGCTGCAATCGAAACGCTGGCCGGCGAACTGTATCAGGCCGTAGTGCAATGCCCGCCGCAATTGGAGATCGCCGACTTGTCGATTGTCGAGCAGGGGCGGACGGTGCCGGTCGCTTGGTCGCGCGACCGGGACGGAACGCTGTTTGTGCGACCGGGCAGGCCGTTCGCCAAATCGTTCGCCTTGGAACTGCGTGGCGAAATGCCCGCGCCGACTGGGGGCGACTGGGAAGTGCCGCAGCTGCGGACCAAATCGGCTCGTAACGATTCGCAAACGCTCAGTATTTTCCGTCGGGGGGATGTGATGCTGGAAATCGGAGATACCGCCGGCTACAACCCCCAACCCGATTTGCCGCTGGGTGAATTTCGAGAAGGATGGGGGCGGCTCGCTTTTCG
>JBJOLO010000075.1:0-5406 GCA_046045565.1 Planctomycetota bacterium
TATCAATACGGCGAGGAGCGACAGAGTCGTCGCATTGCGCGGGCGATCCACGAGGCCCGGGTTCCGGGGCAGGTATGGACTGCTTCGCAACTTGCCGAAACCGTGCGTCGTTGCTTTCCCCGGTCGGGTTACGATCGCATCGATCCGGCGACTCGCACCTTTCAAGCGCTGCGCATCGCGGTGAATGGCGAACTGGAATCACTGGAGAAGGTGTTGCAAGTCCTGCCCGACGTCTTAAAGCCCGGAGGCCGCGCGGCGATCATCAGTTTTCATTCGTTGGAAGATCGGATTGTGAAATGGGCGTTCCGCAATGATGCTCGCTGGGAGATCCTGACAAAAAAGCCGGTGATGGCGGGCGACGACGAGCGAGCGCAGAACCCGCGCAGTCGCAGTGCGAAACTTCGCGTGGCGGCGCGGAGCGGTGGCGACGGTTCCGATCGTTGAAGAGTCCAGGTAGGCGGTAGGTGTTGAGGCGGTATCCGAGCGGCCCTTTATGGGCGAACGGGTTAGCAGCATGGGAGGCAATACGATCCCGGTCTCGATCGAAAAAATCGTGTCGGGCGGTCAGACGGGAGTGGATCGCGCAGCGCTGGATGTGGCCATGCTTCTCGGTATTCCGCATGGCGGCTGGTGCCCGCGCGGTCGCTTGGCGGAAGACGGCCGGATTCCCGATCGGTATGATCTGCGGGAGTGTGATTCCGCGGAGTATTTTGTGCGGACGGAGCGCAACGTCGAGGATTCCGGCGGGACCCTGATCCTGCATCGCGGCCGGCTTACGGGAGGTACCGCGCTCACGGCCCGTTACGCACGGCGTCGGAAACGTCCCTGTTTGAAAATCGATTTGGCGATCGCACAGCGTGCCCTGAGTGGCATGACGGCGCTAGAAGATTTCGACGCTTGGCGAACTCAGCACAAGATTCGCGTACTAAATGTCGCGGGCCCGCGTGCGAGCAGCTGTCCGGAAATCTATGAGGAAGCTCACGCATGGCTGCTGGCCGCGCTGGAACGAGAGCGGCCAGCGCGGCCCAAGGGGTGATGAATCGATCGCATCAGCGGGCGATCGCGCAACCTAGCGACGCGGAACGACCCCGCCAAAGTTGATCGACGCAACCGGAGTCTGAGCGACGCCCGTCCAATAAAACGGGTTTCCGGAGTTTCCGACCCAGGTCGGCGAGTAGGTGCCCATCAACGGAACGCCGTTCGCCACCGGTCGTGTATTCGAATAGCCAAACCACTTGGTGGTTGCTAGGCGACGATTTCGCTGTTCGGCTTTTTGGGCCGCACGCAGGTAAACCAGGTACCGCGGATCTTCAAGCTTCTTCTGTTCCTGCGTGTAGAGCCACTGCTCGAAGCTGGTCGACGGCGATTCGCTTGTGGCCGAAATGGGGCGATCCTGAGGCGTCGGTGCGATCAACCGCTGCTGAGGATCGGAACGGACTGGCAATTCGGGTTCGAATTGCCTTTCCTGAGTAGGTTCGGGTGCGAACTGCCTCACTTGAGGCGGTTCGGGAAACCCGAATCCGACGGGGTCGTCATCTTGAGCCATCGCAGTGCCAGACGCAGCTGCGACACACACCACTGAGCAAGCCAACAGATACCGCATGGTAACATCTCCGCGACCAGGATCGCCCCTCGGGGCGCATTCGATGAACAGGGAAGCAACACCGATATCGGATTCGGTCGCAGGGATTTGGAAAATGAGAAACCTTTAAAAAAACCGGCTGAACGGATTGCGTTTTTCAGTCAGGAAAAATGTGACGATCGCGCCTGCGCAGCGCTCATCGGGTTGCATCGGCGCCGGTCACTTCCTCGTTTTTACTGGCGGCACCAACTATCCCGATCTCGCCGCAAAGCGAAGATATGCAGCCGTGGAAGTGAAGCGGATGTGCGAGTTAGGCGGGCGGACGCGTTGCAGCCCGGATACGTGCCGCCAGTTCCTTGGTGCGCAGGTAGCGATCGAAATCCGGAGTGTGCCGAGATTCGATCATGAGCACGTAAATCTCGCTGCCTTCGCGCCACGCCGCCATATTCCACCCGCCCTTGCCTTGCATCAGCGTGACGGTCCCCTGCATGTCGAATGAACGACGGGATCGCAGTGCGAACAGGATCGCATGTGCGTCGTTGTCCAGAGAAAAGGCATGCGTTCGCGCATCCCATTCGGTTTCGATTCTCTGGAATCCCTGGGGATGAATGCGAATTCGCTCCGGAATCGGATAGTCGATCCTCGCGGTACGAAAATCTTCCCACTGCATCGACAACCGCTGCCGCCAATCCATCGCCTGGTCGCGCAATTCCGCAACGGTCACACTACCGTTGTGATTGGAAACCGTCATGAAGGCGATCAAGCACACCGCGGCAACTAGCGAACCGGCGATCGCGATTGTTGCGAACCGATAGCGTCGCAAGGTTTGGCGGAGGATGCGATCGGGGGGACGCTGCCCAGAGTATGGCTGGGGCTGCGATCGCTGAGACGCTGTAGCCATGCGCGATGCTTCACACGTCGAAAGCAAGCGGCCTGCAAGCCCTTCGGGAACCGGAACCTCCGGCAGTTGTTCAGCCAATAGCCGATCCCAAGCGTGAACGCGCTCGAGCGTTGTCGCAAGTTCACGGTCTCGCATGCAGCCAGCCTTTAACAATGCAAAATCGGGGCTGTTCAAGTCGTTCGAATCGTGTCGACAAGCATACAGTTGATCTCGTAATGGCTCATCCATGGATGATCCCCGCGGTGGATGGGGTTGCGTTTGGCGAAACAGACGGCACCTCCGGACGGCGACCGGGAAAAACGGACTGCGTTGATTCCGCGTTGAGGCAGAGACGCAACCGCAGATGGGATTTACCGCGTGACAGACGGCTCATCACCGTGCCGAGCGGCACGCCCAGCGCCTCGGCAATCTCGCGGTAGGACAATCCCTCGAAGTAGTACATTAACACCACGACGCGAAATTCGTCCGGCAGTTCCTGAATCGCACAGTGTAAGGCTTGAGAGTCGAGCGGTTGCTCTGGAATCGGTTGTACGATCTCGTCCATGCGTAAATCGATGGTGGTCGAACTGACCGGTCTACGGCGTCGATGGGATTGCAGGAAACAATTTCGCAGGATGCTGTAGATCCACGACTTCAATCGTTCGGGCTCCCGGACTTGGGCTGCATGCTGATGTACCAGCAAGAACGTTTGCTGCGTGAGGTCCTCGGCATCAGCTGCCGAACCGCACAATCGAAACGCGTATTGGTAAACACCGCGGTGGTATTCCTCAATGATCTGAGCCAGCGCGCAGGTGGCTGGATTCGCTGCGGCGCGATCGGTCGGGAGATTGGCCTGTGCGGGATGAGGCTCGATTCGGTCCTGCGTCATGAGGCATCCTCAAAGCTGGCGATCTACGCTTTAGATGCGTCGGGCTGCGAAAAAATTCCCCAGCCTTTGTTTTTTCGACACTCAGCAGCAAAGAAGGGAAGGGGGGCAAGACCACCGTTTTGTTCTTCGTCTGTAGCCATCAACGACGTCGTCGAACCCGTCGCCACCGAGGCCGTTGTTGGGAAGGCTGTCGTTGCGGTGCCCGTCCTGAAAAAGGACTGTCGATCAGGTCGGGCCTTGGCGTTTGGGGCGAGGAACCTTCTGCATATTACCGCGTCTGCCCCCGCGGCGTTTGCCGCCCGAAGATCGAGCGGAGTTGACTTCACCGAGCGGTTTTCCGATCGACTCGCGCAGGATCTGGATGCGGTCCCGGAGCGACGCGGCCCGTTCGAAATCGAGCGCCTCCGCGGCTTCCAGCATTTCACCTTCCAGTTCGTTTACGTATTCTTCGGTAACGTACTGAACTTCGTCAGTGCGTCCTGCCGCCTCGTTGGCGCGACGGTGAGCGGCGGCTTCGGCTTCGATGCCGGCGCGGATGGTTTTGCGAACCGTTTCCGGCGTAATGCCGTGCTCGAGATTGTACTGCTCCTGCCGGGCGCGTCGTCGTCGCGTTTCGTCGATGGCGCGACGCATCGATTCGGTCACCTGATCTCCATACAAGATGACCTTCGCATTCACGTTGCGCGCTGCTCGGCCGATCGTCTGAATCAACGACGTCTCGCTCCGCAGAAAGCCCTCCTTATCGGCATCCATGATGGCGACGAGCGACACCTCGGGGAGGTCGAGTCCTTCTCGCAACAGGTTCACACCCACCAGGGTTTCGAATCGCCCCTCTCGCAATTCCCGCAGCAAGTCGACTCGTTCGAATGCATCGAGTTCGCTGTGTAGCCATTTGCAGGCGATTCCTTGTTCGCACAGGTAAGCGGAAAGGTCTTCGGCCAGGCGTTTGGTGAGTGTCGTGACGAGCACCCGTTCGCCAGCGGCCCTCCGTTCTCGAATCTGCTCCAGAAGATGAGGAACTTGATGCCGGGCCGGGACAACTTCGATGATCGGGTCCAGCAATCCGGTGGGGCGGATGATCTGCTCCACCACTTCGCCACGGCATTGTTCCAGTTCATACGGACCCGGCGTTGCCGACACGAAGACGACCTGTTTGATTTTCTTTTCCCACTCGTCAAATGTCATCGGGCGATTGTCGAGCGCACTGGGAAGTCGAAAACCGTGTTCCACGAGGGTTTGTTTACGATTGCGGTCACCGAAATACATCGCTCGAATCTGCGGAACCGTCACGTGCGACTCGTCGACCACCAGCAGGAAATCTTCAGGGAAAAAGTCGTAGAGGGTATCGGGCGGGGAGCCGGGGGCACGGGCGGACAGGTGACGGCTGTAATTTTCAATGCCGGGGCAGTAGCCCACTTCGGCCATCATTTCCAGATCGAAACGAGTGCGCGCATTCAGTCGCTGTGCTTCCAGGAGTTTGCCGTGGTCGCGCAATTGTTGCAGGCGTTCGTCCAATTCCTGCCGGATCGAATCGAGCGCCGCGGCGATGCGATCCTCGGGCATCACGAAGTGCTTGGCGGGGTAGAGGTAGAAACTCGGTTCGGTGTTGATCGTTTCCCCGGAGACGGGGCGGATCAGCGAGATCTGGTCGATCTCATCACCCCAGAACTCGATTCGTACCGCGAATTCCTCATAGGACGGCCAGATCTCAACGCTATCGCCGCGGACGCGAAATTTACCACGTTCGAAACTCACATCATTGCGTTCATATTGAATATCAACGAATCGCCGCAGCATGTCGTCGCGGTCGATGGTGAGTCCTTTTTCCAGGGCAACCATCATCGAGCGGTAGTCGGAAGGAGAGCCCAATCCGTAGATGCTGGAGACGCTCGCGATGATCACCACATCGCGGCGGCTCACCAGGGCACTCGTCGCCGCCAGCCTCAAGCGATCAATCTCCTGATTGATCGAAGCGTCCTTCTCGATGTAGATATCCCGCTGCGGGATATACGCCTCAGGCTGATAATAATCATAGTAACTCACAAAATACGTCAC
>JBJOLO010000089.1:0-17895 GCA_046045565.1 Planctomycetota bacterium
GACTCGCCTTCCCCGACAACTACCGCGATCACCAGCGAACCGGCCAAAGGCTGTTGCACGCGCACGAGCATCCGGGGATGGACATCAGCGAGAAGCTGTTGCACCCGCTGCGAAAGCACGAGGTATTAATGGTTCAAGCGCGGGGCGAATACCTGTACGCAGCGTGCGGTGAAGATGGATTCAGGGCGTTCGATATCGCGTTCATTGATCACAAAGGTTTCTCGGAGCGTATCACCACGGCTCCGGTCTCACCGGCAGGCCAACGGTTCCATGTACCGACTAAATACGCGACCGCCGTGGCCGCACCAACCACCATCGCGCCCGATCCAACGCGCGTGCAGCCGCCGGAAAACATGGAGCAACCTGTTCATCCGCTGTACGCCTTCCTCTACGTCACCGATCGCGAGGAAGGTCTGATCCTGATCGGCGCAGGCACGCTACTCGACGGCAATCCGCTCAACAACTTTCTCAAACGGGAGCTCACGTTCAACCCGGACGGAATCCTCAACGGAGCGACCAACATCACCATCGTCGGTACCTACGCCTATATCTGCTGCGATGCGGGTCTTGTCGTCGTCGATCTGCAAGATCCGACCCATCCCACCATTAGCAGCGTGATCGACAACGCGACGCTGCCGAGCCCGCGGGCCGTCCAAGTCCAGTTCCGATATGCGTTCGTCTGCGATGCGGAGGGACTGAAGGTGCTCGATGTGACCGATCTTGCGAAGCCGCGCTTGGCATCCAGCCTGGAATTGCCGGACGCCCGCAATGTGTATGTAGCGAGAACTTATGCCTATGTCGCCGGCGGCGAAAACGGGCTGTATATCGTCGATGTCACCGATCCGACTCACCCGAAACTCGACCAGATCTACGATGCGAACGGCTGCATCAATGATCTGTGCGATGTGAAATTGGGAATCACCTACACCAGCGAGTTCGCCTACCTGGCAGACGGGAAAAACGGCATGCGAGTGGTGCAATTGACTTCGCCTGAAACTCCCGGCAGCAGCGGATTCAGTCCACGTCCGTCGCCACAATTGATTGCCACCTTCGAGATCCCACACGGCGGCCACGCGCTGCACATTTCCAAAGGGGTCGATCGCGATCGAGCGGTTGACGAGTCGGGGAATCAGATTGCGGTGTTCGGCCGCATTGGTGCCCGGCCTCTGAATCTCGTCGAGCAGCAACGGATGTATCTGCGCCGCGGCCGACAGCACGGCGATCGTGAGGGAGAGGCCTGGTTTGTAGACGACGATCTCCCCGACAGCCGCCGCACTCGCTGAGCACCCCATCGAGCTGCAGCCCCGCGCGGCGGTTCCCCAATTCCAAGACACACACGTTTTTAACTCGGCGGTGCCCGTCGGCGGTTGAAATGTGTGTGTCTTGTATTGATAGAGGACGATCCAGGCTGCGTAACTTTCCAGTTCGGGGTGGGTGTCTGCGGGCTCGCAATTCCAAGACACACACGTTTTGGGCTTGGCCAGGCCGTCCGCCATGCTTACGGGTTCGGTCTGCGATTCAGCTCTTCGCGAAATCGCTGTAGTTCCGAACGCATCCATTCGGGCTGATAGGCAGAGGCCGCGTCGAGGGACGCGGGCAGATGATCGACAACACTGCGGTTTTGACCGCTAGGAAGTTCCATGATCAAAGGATCATCGCCGGTCGAACGACGAAACAGATTGTCGCGCCTGACCGGGTCCCACCCCAGGTCGCGGGTGATTTCCCTCAGGGCCCAGGCGACCTGTCGCGCGGAATGATAATCGGCCAGCAGCTGATCGCTGCTCGTTGCCAAAGATTGAGCGAAACGCATTGCGGTAGCGCGGTCGAACGAGGATCGTGCAAGTCGAGCAGCTTGATTGTTTGCCCAGCGTTCCAGTTCCTCGGCGGAGGCGATCCATTCCGCGTGATCGCCAAACGGCCGGCGGGTCGCAGCGGCTTGAAGGCTCGCCCAGCGATCGGAAAGATGTTTCGATGCGGGTACGACCGTTTCGGAATCGTCCCGCGTTGCATCGAGCGCTGCTTGTGCGACGGCGATCGGCCAATCAACCAGCGACGGTCGACCGGGCCGCGCACCGGATCGAGGCGATCTCGTTGTCAGCAAGGACGGGCCGAGTTCATGGTGGCAGGCCGCACAATCAAACAGAGCAAAATCGGCCGGAGCCCCGTCGGTCGCCGATGCGTCGACAACGTCGCGCATCAGGCGCGCATAACCGCGAATCGTTGCCAGGCTCGCGACCGCAGCATCTTTGGCGTTGGGTAAATCACGCCACGGGTCATGGTCCCATCCCGGATAGTTGGCTTCTCGATAACTGCCTCGAAGGTCGGCGGCGGTGATACCGAAGTTCTCACGGAAACCGCGGCCCTGATCGAAACCAGGAGGCAGGCTCTCTCGGGTTGCGAACGCTCCTTTGTCGTGAAGCGAGCGCCAGTGGGCAGGCATCTGGGCCCGAAAGGCCGAGTACTCGAATCCGGGTAGTGGAGGATGACCGGCGGCATACATCGCGTGGGTGACGAATCGGCCTTGGCCGTGGTCTCCCACATGGCAAGAGACGCAAAGCTGAGTTCGTGCAAGCGGGTCGCGAATGTCGGCGAATCCGAGGCGACCTTTCGACTCGGGAGTGCAAAGCCGCCACCAGGACTCACGATGAGGTCGCGACCACGCCAGACCCGGGCCGTGGCAAGCTTGGCAGGAAACGCCCGCAGATAATTCCACGGGTGGTTCCGATTCGTTTACCGGCCAGGTTGCGTGGCAACTCAAGCACGCTCGCAGCGCCGTAACACGCTCGCGATCCTCCTCGCGCTGCGATACGCGGCCGTCGACCAGCACCTCGCTCATCGGAAAGCCGAGAATTCGCGTCACCAACGACTCATTGCGCTGTAATTCGGCAAAAGCGCGAGCATGCTTGTCCTGGCTCTCCCATACCGGACCGGTGTCGGTCTGGACGAAATCGTGTGTGCGCGAGAGACGCGAATGGCACTCAAGGCAATCGCTGTTGCGTTCGTACTTTACGGGCAGTGTCGTCGCGGCAACCTCTTGCGCTGCGACGCGATGGCTGCTGAGAACCATTCCGCTGAGCAACAAGACGGTTGCAGTGACAGTCCGCAGCGACATCGATTGTCCTAGCAATGATCGGTTCATTCGTTGGTGGTCCCGAAAGGTTCGGGGTGGGTTGGCGAGGGTCGAGCTGGCAACGCGAGTCCATGCGACTCCCAATGTCCCGCGAGCAAACGTATTGCCGCGGCGACATCAGCTAGTTCGTAGTGTTTCCCGGGTGATCGGCCAGATTGTCGCAGGGGATCGATAATCGTCGGAAAGCGTCGCCCATCGGCATAGGTCAGTGCTTCACGGAGTTCTTGGAGCAGACGCCGGTCGGCAACGGTTTGGTCGCGATAGTGATCTCGTTCGGATTCGGATAGCCGCGATTGGCGGACCGCGATCGTGAGTTCGTCATCCCAGGATCGCTCCAAGGCGGAAATCGCAAAGACCTGTTGGCAAGCTTGTTCCCAACTCAGCGTATGGTTCGAGTCGCGAAGCCATGCGAGAAGTTCTCGGGGCTGCAAAGCCGAGTCGTGTTGCGTGGTCGAACCGACGGCGCGCTGCAGCGATGCAAGCAGTCCGTCCCTGTGCTGAGGCAATGTTGCGGGTGTGAGCTGCACCATCGGACGCCAGAAGGTCGGATCGTTGCCATCGAGTGGCGGTAGACCGGCACGCTCGACGATCTGATCATGAATCGGCCTGTGCCAAGGATTCCACGTGCGCGCAGCAATTTCGGCGTTGCGAATTGCAGGCGGGCGCGAAGGGGACCGATCTGCGGGTCGGATGCGTTGATGACAGGAAAAACAACTTTGCTCAGCCAAGTCCGGCCAGCCGATCTGTTGGTTGCGACGAGCCCGATCGGCGCGACCGATTCGCAGCTCCAGCGAGGCCTGGATGCACGCGATTTGACCAGCCAGCCAACTTTGAATTTCGAAATGTGCGGTAGCGATGCGTTCGTCAACCGAAGACCAATGCTTAGGCAGACGCGCATGATAACTGCTGAACTCGAAGTACAGCTCCGGATGCCCCGCCGCAATCATGTCGTGGTCCACATCGGCGGTGGAAGTACCGACATGACACGTAGCGCATTGCCGTGCACGCTCGACGAGTGGCTGGTTGTCGATGAAGCCTAATTCACGCAGGTTCGCTCGCGATCTATGAGGTTCAACATGGGCTGCCACCCACGGTCTGCTGGGGCCGTGGCAAGTTTCGCAACCGATACCGCGTTCTCGAGGTTCTGTGCGTCCGGGATCGCGGTTCGGATCGCTGTCGGCTACATCTCCGTCGACGCCCCGCGGATCGTGGCAAGGCACGCACCGGAGCGAACGTTCTCGACGCGATGCCGTATCGCTGGCTCCATGGACGTATCGCTCGAACAGCCCTTGAAACGCGTCGCTGTCCAACAGATGACGAGCTCGAGCATGGGGATCGTTCCGCATCCACCGAGTCCATTCATCGCGCGAGCGGTCGAGGCGTCCGAATCGTTGCCCGATGCGACCATGGCATGCCGCTGACGCACAAGAGAGCGATCCTTCATAGAGCCTGTTCGCGTCGGTCGTGTGCTGCTTCGGGTGCGAGGATGGTCGGAATTCGTCGGCCCGGAGCGCTGGCAACGGCGCGATTCCTTGTCCGACACACACTTGCCCTGTGTGCACGTGACCGGTTAACGCGATTGCGAGAAGCCAAGCCAGGATCAAGAGTGCTGTTCTCATTCCCATCGCAGTCGCGCTGCCTTTGAAGGAACATCCGCTTCACATCGAGAGCGATCCACCTCAGGTCAGCCCGTGGCCGCTGTTGATCGGCGTCAGAACTGTCCTCGCAATCATAATCGCGCCTGCAATGTCGGAGAAGAAAACGGCTGATTCGGCCCGCGTTTGCGTGAGGCCATGCAGCATCGGCTCGATAAAATCAGACCAAGCGTTACGACCGCCAGGGTTTGCGGGCAGCGTCACGCGCGGGTTTCTCAACGTCGCGACGCCGGTGTGAGCGTGCATGCGGTGAGCGGCGGAGGCTGCCGCGGTGAGTCAAAACGACGCTGCCTCGCGCGCTGGGCCGCACAGCAGGCGATGGTGGCGACCGTGTGGCTTACCCAAAATACCAAGATCGTGGGAAGGCTGGAGGAGAGGACGCGATTGGGTGGGCTGCATGGAGCCTCTGATGAGCGGCACGCGCATTGCGAGAGACTAAGTCCGACAGCTTGCACGGTTCCAACGTGGGTCACAGGATGAAATCGCCCACGGCTGTGCGCGCGAAGTACAGGAGTCGTGTCATGCGCATGAAAACCATGGGAATCATCGTGTTGATGGTTACGCTAGTTGCGTCACAGCTGATCGCTCAGGAGCCCGGAAAACCCGATGCCGAAGGGAAGCCGGAAACGCATGCCAGTATCTGGATGAAGTTGAAACTCGACTACTCCCAGAAGATTTTGCAGGGATTGGCGGAGGGGGATTTCGATCGCATCGCACAGAATGCGGAGGCGATGCAGGCGTTCAACAAGTTCGAATCGTTGTTGCGTCGGCGTCCTCCCGGATACGTGGCACAGTTGGAAATGTTCAAGGATGCGAATGCCGAATTGATCAAACAGGCGCAACGGGAGAATCTCGACGGCGCTACCTTGGCGTATACACAGCTGACGCTGAGCTGTATCCATTGCCATCGGCGACTACGCGAATCCCCTTCGAAGTAGACGCAGCAAGCGTGCAGGACGCATGGCACCGTCGATTCGATTGAGGTAGCAAGGTCCTCGCACGGGTGCGTGGGCTCAATGAGGCCACCGTCCGTGGAAATACCGGACGCAATCAGTCGGCTCGACGGCTCGTCATCAACGTTGGCCAGGAACTGGCGAGATAGTAAGCGCGCGGCGTGCTCAAGTCGAGCAGCATCGCCAGGTGATTGTCGGGCTGCGGACTGCGAGCGAATCCGCTGAGGCTGAGCAGCGATTGGGGACGCGGAAAGTGGACGACGCGCACTTCCTTCGCTTTGATACCGGCCAGCTCGCAGACGCGATCAATCGCGTCATCGAGGAAACCGATTTCATCGATCAGACCGTTTTTCTTAGCCTGCGTCGCGGAGAAAATCTCACCGGTCGCCAACTGGCGAAGCGCGTCGGGATTTTCGTCGAATTGCTTGCGACCCGATCGTACGATTTCCAAGAACCGCTCATAGGATTCGTTCACATATCCTTGCACCAATTGCCGTTCCTCGTCGGACATGGCTCGAGTGATGCTGAGCATCTGTTTGCGCGGATGCGAGGAAATCGAATCGTCGCGGATATCGAATCGCTCCATCAAACGGCTGATGTCGTAGTGCGGGATGATGACGCCAATCGATCCCGTGGTGCAGGTTGGCTCGGCAAAGACCGCTTTTTCCTGATGTCCGACCGCCATCGCAACGTAGTAGCCGCCGCTGGCCGCCAGGCTTCCCATGCTGACCACCACTGGAATGTGCGGCCGCTCTTCGCGGAACTTGCGCAAGTAATGGTAGATGTAGTCCGAACCCGTGACCGTCCCGCCCGGTGAGTTGACTCGGATGACGACGGCCTTCACCGAATCGTCTTCTTCGATTCTTTCGATCTGCTTTTTGACATAACCTTCGCCCTCCATGATCACACCGGATATGTCGATGATGGCTACCTTTTCGCTCGAAGACTTATCGCGCGAGTGGTATTGCTCGGTGATCCCGCCCGTGTTGTCGAAGTAGGTCGCCATGGCCGACCATTGGATCAGCACCAGCATTCCGCACAAGAAAAAGCCAAGCCAGCCAAGTCGGCTGAAAAGACGCGAGGTGGTGTTCGTGGCGCGGACCTGGACGGGCTGCGGCAAGGAGACTTGAACATGAGGCGGCAGGGAAGTCGGGCTGGAACTCATTGCAAGAAACTCCTCAGATGCATAACGAAGGAATGAAATGCGGAGTTGTTATCTTAGAACCTTTCTGGATTCTGATGAACCCATGAGGAAAACGATGCAAGCAAGCAGAGTGCAAGCATGCAGGCACTCGCAGCGCGACCTTGCAACGAAACGGTATCTGTCAGTAAGCTTAGCGCCGACAGCGAATGAGCCTGCCGGTTCGCCTGCGTTTCGGACGACGCTGCTGTCGTGATCAATCAAAGGAGGTTTCGCGTGTTCGTTTCTGCATCCACGGAGTGTTTTGGCGACCTGCCACTGGTACAGGCCCTCGATAAGATCGTCGAATTAGAATTTGCTAGCGTCGAAATTGCCGTCCACGAGAGCCATCCGGAAATCAAGCCTTCCATGGTTGCTGGCGATTTGGACAAGGCCGTCAGCCTTTGTCGCCATACCCATCGACTGGATCTGGTCGCCTACAGCGTTGAAATCGAAGCCACCGGCGAGGACTACTACCAGCAATTCACGGCCTGCTGCAAACTCGCGAAGGCGACGAAGGTGGTGCAAATCACCGTCCCGTCCGGCGAACTGGGCACCCCGTTTAACGAAGAAGTGGAACGCCTGCGCCGCCTCGTCGGCATTGCCACCCAATCGGGAGCCCGCGTGAGCATTCGCAGCCAAATCGGTCGTTTGTCTGAAGATCCTGATACGGTTGTGGTGCTGTGTGACAATGTTCCCGGATTAGGGGTGACGTTTGATCCCAGCCATTACATCTGTGGACCTTGCAGCCACAAAAACGTCGAAAAGCTGATGAAGTACACCTATCACACGCATTTGCGCGACACCAGCAAAAAGCAATTGCAGGTCCGGGTGGGGCAGGGGGAGGTCGAGTACGGCCGGCTGATCTCGCTGCTAAAGAAGCAAAAGTACAATCGGGCTCTGAGTGTGAACATCACCGAAATGCCCGAAGTCGATCATATGGGCGAGTTGCGAAAGCTCAGGCTGCTGTTGGAGAGCCTGCTGTAGGATTCCTTGAGTTCTTTTTTTGCACTCGAGGTGTTCTATCTTGCCTATTTTCGCTGGTTGAGGCCTTGCATTCATTGTGTAGCGACTCGCGTCGTTTGGATAAACTCGGGTCGTGCCCCGTGTCGAAACTACGGGACGGGTAAGCCACATGGGTTCCCCTCGATGCACGGGAGGGACGTGGCTTACTGATCTGCCGATTCGCCAAGGAAGGATGCTGTGACTCGGCTTACCATCATCATCCCCTACGTGGGTTCGGACGACGATTCAGCAGGGTCGCGTGGCGTCAAACAGCTGGAGGAGACCCTAGTCTCCGTGCTGGAGAATCGCCCCGGCGATGCGCAAGTGGTCTTAGTTCATGACGGATCATATGCCGACCCGTATGAGCTTTCCGATGAACTGTCGATTCGGCCCGAACCGGCCGGCAAGTCGATCTGCGACTTGGTGAATGGAGTGCTCGCCGACTGCGAGACCGAAGTCGCCGCGATCTTGTCTCCCGGCACGATTGCAACGCCGGATTGGACTCGGGAGATCGTCGAGCGGTTCAGCGATGATTCGCTTGGTTCGGTATCGCCGTTGGTGGTCTCGAAAGACGATGCCCAGCGGATCGTCGCCTTAGGCGTCGATTACAGCTCAGGTGGTGCCCGGAAGTTACAGGGTACGGGCCGAGCGGTGACGCCCAGGCGACTGCGATCCAGTCGGATCTTGGGCCCGAGTTTCTACGCCGGATTCTACCGGGTGGATGCGGTGTTAGCAGTGGGCGGGTTTGACGCTCAGGTTGGCGACCGCTTGGCGGACGTCGATCTGGCAGCGACGCTGGCGGCCGTCGGATACCGATCCGAACTGGCAGCCGAAAGTTGCCTGGTCGCCGATCCGGAGATTCGGACCGCACACCACTTTCGATGCGGCCGTCAGCAACAACGCTTTTTTTGGCGTCATGCGGCCCAGCGAGGTTGGATCCGTTCTTTGCTTTGCCATCCTTTCACGGTCGTTCGTCAAGCCCTGGGCGACATTCCGCACCCGGGCTCGGTCGGCCAATTGCTAGGCCGCTTGGTAGCATCGTTAGAGTGGAGCGGCTATCGAAGCTACTTCGACATGGTCCGCAACGTGCGCGATCGAGAGAAAATAAGCTTGCCGCTTCGCTCGCCGACGCCAGCGACGGCCGTTCCGCCTCCGAAGTCAAACCGTCGCGCCGCGTAAGGGCGATGAGTGCGGCGGAGCCGACGGTTGCGAGGATCGCTGCAGCGTTCAAGACACAGCGTGTTTCACCGGCTGTTAGCGACACCGCGAGCAACACGGCTGTCGGGATGGCTGTCGCCAAAAACTTACGAACGGTACCGTCCGGCGATGACGGTGATATTCTGTCCGCCGAACCCGAAGCTATTGTTCAGGGCGATATCGCAGCGAGCTTCGCGGGCGACGTTGGGGACGTAATCCAGATCGCACTGCGGATCGGGATTCTCGTAATTGATCGTCGGCGGCAGAACGTTATCGCGAATGGCCATCAGGCAGACGATCAGTTCCGTGACACCGGCTGCGGCGATCAAGTGCCCCATCATGCTCTTCGTGCTGGAGACCGGGGTTTGTTTTGCCCGCTCTCCGAACACTTCCTTGCACGCAACGGTTTCGACTCGATCGTTTACCGCGGTGCTGGTGCCGTGTGCGTTGACATAATGAATGGCGGACGGATCGAGCTTCGCGTCTTGCAAAGCCATTCGCATGCAGGCGATTGCCCCGCGTCCTTCGGGATGGATATCGGTGATGCGATAGGCATCGGCGGTGGAACCGTATCCGAGGATTTCACCATAGATTTTCGCGCCGCGTTTCTTCGCCCGCTCCAAATCTTCCAGCACGACCATGGCGGCACCTTCGCCCAACACAAAGCCGTCGCGGAGTCGGTCGAACGGACGCGACGCCTTGGTTGGCTCGTCGTTGCTCGTCGAAAGCGCGGTGAGCAGGTTGAAGCCGGTGACGCCGAACGGATGAATCATGCTATGGGTTCCGCCCGACAGCATCACATCGGCATCGCCGCGACGGATGATTTCGGTGGCCTCACCCACAGCCTGGCTGCTGGCTGCACAGGCGGTCAAGCAATTCAAGTTCGGGCCTTGGGCATTGAACATCCCGGCGAGGTAGCCTGCGGGCATGTTCGGTTCTTGTTCCAGTTCCGATTCAGCAACGAGCGTTTCGAGTCCCACTTTCGTGAACTTGGCGAGATTCAGGTGGTCGTTCTCCAGCGCTGCGGTCATCATCCGCGAGAACGACTCAAAGTCCTGATTGCCTTCGCCGCTGCCGAGATAAATGCCGAACCGGAGCGGGTCCAAAGACGAATCAAGCACGCCGGAGCTGTCGATTGCTTGCCGAGCGGCACCGGCGGCAAACCGGGTGTGACGGCCGCGCCGCTTCCAGACCACCGGATCTTCGCCGATGGCCGTGATGTCCCAGTTCTTGATTTCGGCCGATATGCGCGTGGGGAAATTGCTCGCGTCGAAAATCGTGGTATAGCCGACGCCCGATTTGGATTCTTTCAACGCCGACCACATGGTTTCGACGTCGTTGCCCATCGGATTAATGCATCCGATGCCCGTTACTACGACCCGTCTTCTCATCCTCGAACCGCCTGCAGCATGTGGGGAGGAACATCCAGCGGTGAGCCGTCTGCTTTCCGACCCACGGCGAATACGCCCAACTGTCGCAGCATACCGAGAAACGCAGCCGGTTCAAACAGGTCCACGCCCTGAAATCGTTCGTCCAGGTGCGCAAACATCAGTTCCACCTCGGCCTGAATCTGGTCACCGCGCCGCGAGATGCCTCGGCAAATCGCGCCGCTCGACTTCACGTCCTCGAGGATCGCTTCGTAAGTCAGCGTATCACCGGGACGAGCCAGCAGGTGGAACTCCGCTTTGGCGACTTTGGCGAGCACCACGCGTTCGCGAAACCCGTTGACCTCACCGGCCAAGAGACCGCCCGTTTGTGCCAGTCCCTCGACCACCAAGGCTTGCGGGAACACGGGATAACCCGGCATGTAATCGGTCAGGTAGTCTTCGGCCAGCGAGATATTCTTGATCGCGACCGCGCGTTTCGCACGCTCGAATTCAAGAAAACGGTCGATCCAAAACCATCGCATGCCGCACCCGTTACCACGCTGTTCAGTTCGCGCCGACTTTGCCGCCGACGTAACGGCAGAGGTCATTGACGGTCAACTGATTGGGAAACTCCTGCACCACCGGATTGCTCTCGAATTTGCCGAGATCGGCAAACGGCATGCGCTTCTTCAATTCGCTGATGCCACTCGCCGTAACCCGGCCATCCTTGACATACTCGGCATTCGCCAGGATGTCCTCGGGAAACAACTCCGCGCGAGGAATCTCAATGCCAAATGCCTTTTCCAAGCGGAATACGATGTCGAGGAAGTCGATCGATTCAGCACCCAAGTCGCCCACAATGGTGGCCTCAGGTGTTACATCCTCTTCGTCGACCGCCAATGCATCGACCAGGGCGGTTTGCACTTTTTGAAAAACTTCTGCTTGCGTAGGCATTGCT
This sequence comes from Planctomycetota bacterium, assembly GCA_046045565.1. Taxonomy (GTDB): domain Bacteria; phylum Planctomycetota; class Planctomycetia; order Pirellulales; family Pirellulaceae; genus VGZA01. The sequence continues at coordinate 11,446 of JBJOLO010000089.1, forward strand.
TTGCACGACCTCCCAAAATTCAAGTAGATAACATCTTCAGGGTATACGTTTTACTTCGCCGGACTCCCGTCCGCTACCTGCGAACCGGGTGCCTGCCGCGTGTAGAGCAGTCGAAAGTTCTCGCGAAGCCTGCGGCGGATATGTTCGTCTAATTCAGGGGGTTCCGACGAGCGACCCGACAGGTTGTAGCGTTCCAGTACCAATCGCGCTGAGACCGCCACCTGGCCGTCCAGCTCGCCTTGCGCTTTCAGCGAGGTGGTCGTTTCGTCCTGTTTGACGATCTCGGCGGAAATCGTGAGAGTTTGTCCGGGTTGGACGAAGCCGCCATAACGAACGTTGCGGGCCTCTTTCAGGACAACCATGGAATGAGCGAAATCCTCGCTGGCTCGTACCAGCCAAGCGCCGGTCTGGTACATCGACTCCAGCATCAGCACACCCGGCATCACAGGGAAGCGCGGAAAGTGGTCCTGCAGGTACTCCTCGGCAAGGCTTAATGCCTTCAAGGCTCGAATCGAGCTACCCGGCTCGAGGTGCGTGATTCGATCAATGAGCGAAAAGTACATGGAGGCGATGAAGTGGAGTGAGCCGAAACCAAGCCATTTAAGGGACGTAAGTATATCGCTCGACTGTCGGCCCGACAACCGACTCAGAGGCTTTGGCTCGCGGCATCGTCTGCCAGCTTCTTAGGGGCGGTATTTGTTGTAAGTGTTGCTGGCAAAGCAGTTTGCGTCTGGAGAACCGGTGGGGGACGGTCGCCGACCTGTCGGGCAGTGAATTGTCAACGCGACCAAGGCTTGCTAAATTCGCCACATGCGAAAGGGAGTGGCCGTATCACCGGGAATCGCCGTAGGCACCGCTTACTGCATCGATGAGATCTTCGTCGATCACGACGCGAAAAAGCTTGCGGAGAACGAAGTCGGTGCGGAGTTAAGTCTGTACGAGGCGGCCCGCGATCGAGCGGCTGCGGAACTCCGCGCGATGGAGGAGAAGGTCACCAGCCAAGTCGGCGAAGAGGCGGGCCGGATCTTCGCCGTGCACGCCAGCATCTTGCGGGATCCCGCATTCACAAAAAAGATCCGCAACTGGATCGTCGAAGACCGCAACACGGCCGCCGCGGCTTTGCAACGGTTGCTTAGCGAATACGCATCCCTGTTCGCTCGCACCAAAGACGAATTCCTGCGGGAACGATTCGCAGATATTCGCGACGTCGTGATGCGGCTCGGCACCCACGTGTCCCAGGTGCTCAAACCCGAATCGACCACGCTGACCGGACCGCTGATCGTCGTGACCGATGAACTGCTACCCTCGCAGGCGGTCACGTTGGGCAATGTCGATGTCCGCGGGATCGTCACCCAGACGGGAAGTCAGACGAGTCACGCGGCGATTATCGCTCGCAGTCGAGGCATCCCGGCGGTGTGCGGCTTGCGAGGCGTTCTCAAGCACGTCAAAACGGGCGACACCGTGGTGGTGGATGGTCGCGAAGGCGTCGTGCTGGTGAATCCACCGCCCGAAACGCTAAGTGCCTACCGGAAACTCGAGCGGGAATTCTTCCACCTGCGAGACCAACTCGCGACAAATCGGGACCAGCCGGCCGTGACGCGCGACGGTGTCCCGCTGGAACTACTCGCCAACATCAACAACGTGGCCGATGCCAAAGCGGCGTGCGCCATGGGAGCCACCGGCATCGGCCTGTTTCGAACCGAATACCTGTACCTGACGCACCCGACCGTACCGGATGAAGACGAACAGTTCGAGGCCTACCGCGACATCATCGCGGCCAGCCCGGGTCACAGTGTCACCATCCGAACACTCGATATCGGCGGCGATAAAACCGTTCCGTACCTGGGCCATACGCATCAGGAGGCCAACCCGTTCCTGGGCTGGCGGAGTATTCGCCTGTCGTTCGAGCATCCCGAGTTCTTTATGGTGCAGCTGCGTGCGGTGTTGCGGGCCGCGGCGTGCGCCAGGGAAATGGGCGGCGAAGTGCGACTGATGGTGCCGATGGTCACGGTCGTCGAGGAAATCCAAAAAGTGCGACGCATGGTGCGCAAGGCAACCCAATCGCTCGAGCACGAGGGCAAACCGCACGCCTCCGTACCGCTCGGGATGATGCTCGAAGTCCCTGCCGCGGCTGTCTCCATCCGGTCGATGCTGCGGTCCGTGGACTTCGTCTCCATCGGCTCCAACGACTTGATTCAGTACCTAATGGCAGCCGATCGCGACAATGCCAAGGTCAGTCATCTGTGCCAACCGCTGGCCCCGGCGGTGCTGCGCGTGCTGTATAACGTGATCAAGGCCTGTCGAAAGGCCGAGAAACCGCTGACGCTGTGCGGCGAAATGGCCGGCCAGCCCCGCGCCTTCGTGTTGCTCGTCGGCATGGGACTGCGCAGCTTCAGCATGAGTCCCGCGTTTCTGCCGTCGATGAAGGATCTCGCCCAACATATCGTGGCGAAAGATGCCGAGGCGATCCTTAAGCGGGCGCTCCGGTTCGGTACCACCGCCAGCGTGAAGCGATTCATGACAGAGAATCTGCATCGCATCGCGCCGAATCTCGCGATGCTCGATACCGTCTAATCAGGGCCATCTAATCAGGACCGTCTAATCAGTCCGATTCATCAGCCTGACAGGCCCACGAACGAAGGCAACTACGGACCGAGTTACGCGGTGACCGAGTCGCGCGCCCACCGAGTCGCGGGCCCACCGAGTCGCGGGCCCACCGAGTTGCCCGCGAACGGACCCGCTCACGGACTGGGAGGCTCACGAACCGGGAAGCCCGCGGATTGGGAGGGCGGGCGATGTTAGCGATGCGCGTCGAGCATGTTTTGCATGAACGACTTGCTCTTCGCTCCGAGAATCCGCTCGACCGGTTGACCGTTCTTGAACAGGATCAAAGTCGGAATCTGCATCACCTGATACGCTTCGGCGGTGGCAGGACTTTCGTCGGTATTGAGCTTGCCCACCGCGACCGTGCCGGCGTACTCACCCGCGAGTTCCTCGATCATCGGCCCGATCTGGCGGCAAGGTCCGCACCACGGGGCCCAGAAATCCACCAGCACCGGCGTCTTCGCCTGAAGCACCTCGGCGTTAAAATTCGCGTCTGTAAACTCTTTTGCGTTCGCACCCATGGCGTTGTTCCTCATGCAGCGTTAATACAAGGTCAGGAATTGTATCGGCGTCCAAAGTCCTCTGTCAATGTAAGGGGAGCCATGCGTTGTTTTGTCGTTAGCAAAAGCCCGCAAGGGGAAATCGGTTCGCAGGTCACCGATCGGCCGGAGTCGGAATTGCCCGAGGGCGACACGGTTGTCGAAGTTCATTGGTCGTCGTTGAACTTTAAGGACGGGCTGGCGGCAACCGGGCACCCGGGCGTGGTCAAGTCGTTCCCGCACGTTCCCGGCATCGACGCAGCCGGAAAAGTGCTGGAATCGACGGCGCCGCATGTACGTCCGGGTGATCCCGTCATCGTTACCAGCTACGGTCTGGGTGCCGACCGATGGGGAGCCTGGGCGGAAAAAATTCGCGTGCCGCACGAATGGGTCGTCCCGCTGCCGCAAGGTCTCACGACTCGCGAGGCGATGATCATCGGGACCGCCGGATTTACGGCGGCCATGTGCGTGGAGCGATTCGAGCGAGAGCAACTTTCGCCCGGCTCGGGCCCGATTCTCGTGACGGGCGCCAGCGGTGGCGTCGGAAGTATCGCCGTGCGATTGCTGACGCAACTGGGATATCAGGTCGCTGCCGTTTCGGGTAAAGCCGAGGCCCGTGCTGACCTCGAGCGCTGGGGGGTGTCTCAGGTTCTCCGTCGCGAGGACATGCTGAACGCGAGTTCAAGACCGCTGCTCGCCGCACGCTGGGCAGGCGCGGTCGATACCGTCGGCGGTTCCATGCTGCCGACCATCCTCAGGGAACTCAAGCCGCACGGGTGTGTCGCGGCCTGCGGGTTGGTCGGCGGTGCAGAGTTCTCGACTTCCGTTTACCCGTTCCTGCTACGCGGAGTGACGCTCGCGGGGATCGACTCGGCCTGGTACCCCGCCGCACAACGCGAACCGCTGTGGAAGCGGTTGGCATCCAGCTGGAAACCCCGTTTTCTGGAAGAGGCTGTTACGCAAACCGACCTCGACCGACTCCCGCCGCTCGTCCAGCAAATCCTGGCCGGCAACGTGACCGGTCGCGTCATCGTGCGACTGCGCCATGACAGCGAAACGTAGGGTACGTTCGCACTGTTCGCGCAAGGGAAAACGAAAACGTCCGCGGATGGGTTTCTAACGGAAGAAAACAAACGTCATCACGATGAAGATCGGGATCAGAATGCAGCCGCTATACACCATGTAGCCGAAGAAGCTCGGCATCTTCACGCCGCCCTCTTCCGCGATCGCCTTGACCATGAAATTCGGTCCGTTGCCGATGTAGGTGTTGGCTCCCATGAACACGGCGCCGCAGGAGATAGCTCGCATCAGTTGGACCGTCACGTCGCCCTTGGCGAGGAAATCGCGCAGGTAACTCGTGCCGCTCAAGTCGATATCGTGAATACCGCAAGCGGTCGCGGCCAGCGTCATGTAGGTCGGGGCATTATCGAGGAAACTCGAGAGAATCCCGGTCGCCCAGAAGAACTGCCAGGGAGACTCCAGGCCCAACTCCTTGCCGTTCGAGTTCAGGATAATCAGCGCCGGGGCCATGGTGATGAAGATGCCGATAAACAACACAGCGACTTCCAAAATCGGACCGAACGAGAATCGATTGTTCTCACGGTTGGCAGCCGGTGTTGTGTAGTAGCCGGCCAAGCCCAGCGCGGCCATGAGCAGTTCCTGAACGCCCCATGGCCAGGGCTTGCCGCCGTTGCCGAGTCCGTAACCTGAGGCGACGATGGTGAGCACAATGCCGGCCAGGAAGGCGAAATTCAGCATGCCTTCGACGCGAATCGGCTCGTGCTTCATCACTTCTTCCAATTGCGAACCGGGTCGCGCCTTTTCTTCGCGATCGAAAATGTACTAGTCGTACAGTGTGAAAAGCACGAGCAGCGTCACATTCGCTGCGAGCCACTCCAGCCAGAGCGCTTTGACCGTCCAAAAGAAATCGACGCCTTTCAAGAAGCCGAGAAACAATGGCGGATCGCCCAGCGGTGTGAGCAGGCCGCCGCAATTGGAGACAATGAAAATAAAGAACACGACGATGTGCGCTTTCCGCTGGCGGGTCTTGTTGGCACGAAGCAACGGTCGGATCAACAACACGGATGCCCCGGTCGTGCCCACGATGCTGGCGATGACCGATCCTAAGGCGAGGATGCCGGTATTGCCGAGCGGACTGCCGGTAAGCGATCCGCGCACAAAAATGCCGCCGCTGATGACATACAAAGCCGCCAATAGCGCGATGAACGAAACGTACTCCTTGAACTTGTCAAAGATCTCGTGCATTCCCGTCGGTGTCCAAACCGGCAACACGAACAAAAGGATCGGGAGCGACAGGATCGTTACCACAATCAACTTATTGCGGTTGTGTTCCCACCAGTGGCCGATCGTCAGCGGAAAGATGGCGATGCCGAGCAGCAGCAGCGCGAAGGGAATGATGCTGGCATACGACAGATCGTGCCCCGAAGCATGTTGACCTTCTGTTTCGGCGGCGAGAAGTAGTGCGGGGAAAGCAACGAGTGCCAATGAGCTCAATGCCAACCGAAATCGCAGCATCGTAATTACTCCACGAGTCGCGAGAAGTCGTTCAATTCGAATGGAACCGCGAAGGCGTAAATCGTAGTCGGGGGCCAATAGGCAAGCAACGGGCTACTGCCTTCGACAACAGACTACCGCCGTCGGGGGAGTTCATCTTCAGATGACGACCGGTAGCAATAGGAAACAGCGAGCGGTGTTGCGACCCCTGGACGGGCGGTAGGCCACGCGAAAAAATAGGTGAAACGAGCGTTCCCATTCTTGCCATCGAAAAGGTTCTCCGCGTGACTTCCAAGGTAGAGCAACATTTTGAACAGGCTCGACACTTTCTCGCGGGTGGCGTGTCGTCTTCGACGCGGGTGAATCAAGCGGTCGGCCATGCGATGCTGTTTCAGCGCGCCGCAGGCTGTCGAGTTTGGGATCTCGACGATCGCGAATACATTGACCTGTGCTGCAGTCATGGTGCAACGCTGCTGGGGCACGGCGATCCCCGCGTACGAGCGGCCGTGGAAAGCGCATTAAGCATGGGAGCACCATGTTCGTACGAATCTCCGCTGCACGCCGAACTGGCACAGCAACTCTGCGAGGCGGTGCCGTGTATCGACTTGTTGCGGTTCACCGGTTCGGGAACCGAGGCGACGATGCATTGCATTCGACTGGCACGCGCCTTCACCGGCCGGGAAAAGCTCATTCGATTCGAAGGCAACTTCCACGGTTACCATGATCAGGTGATGTTTGCGGCGAGCACCCTGGGAACCATCCGGCCAACCCTGAAACCAATCTGTGCGGGAGT
>JBJOLO010000277.1:0-2669 GCA_046045565.1 Planctomycetota bacterium
GCTACGGCCGCGATCAAACTGCCGAAGTCCATGTTGGCAAACCGAAGTTCGCGACCGAGATGGGCTGCGAATCGCTCCAGAAGTTCGATGTCAAACCCGGCCAGTTGATTGTCCTGAACGGCGATGAAGGGTAGTCCGACATCGCTTACGCCTGCCGTAAGGATACCTCGATCGCGACGATTTTCGATTTTTGGCATCTCCGTCTTGGTGTCGGTGATCCAGCGTTCAACCATGTCGTCGTAGACGCCATTTTTGCGAAGCTGGTCGAGAAACTGGTCGAACTGCGCCCGCAATTCGCCCGATTCCTTATGGAAGCCGGCGCCGACATTGAATGAGAAAAGCGGTTCGTTGATGCGGCCGATCGCGCTGTCCTCCCGCATCAGTGCTGCGAGCGTCTCGGCGTCATACAGCGCCGCATCCACTTTCTTTTGCTTCAACGCCAGATTCACATCGGCGACCGCCTTGTAGGTCAGCATCGTTGCGTCGGGGAGGTTTTTTTGTACCCAGCTTTCATGGGCCGATCCCTGGAGCACGCCGACTTTGCTTCGTTTAAGGTCGTCTACCGAGGCCAGTTTTTTTACTGGGGAGCGATTGGGGGTGGTTGGGGAATTCCGGAGCGTCCGGCGGACGATCAGCACCTGAGCGTTGTGAAAGTAGGCCTCCGAGAATGCGACCTGCTCCCGCCGTTCGTCGGTGGCTGTCATGCCGGTGACGATCATGTCCACTTTGCCTGACTGCAAGGCAGGGATCAACGCCATGAATTTCATGTCACTGAATCGGATCGGGCGGTTGAGTTTCGATCCGATGCGGCGAGCAAGTTCTCCGTCGTGGCCGGTGACGCGTCCGTTCTTGTCGACAAAATTAAATGGCTCACGGGTTGCAGCGACGCCGATCGTCAGCACGTCGCCCGCGTCGGGTAAGGCAATCTCGGGCTCGTCGTACGGTTCAAGGTCTGTCTTGAACCAACGCTTTTGCATGTCTTCGAGCGTCCCGTCCGCTTTGAGTTCGCCAATCACGCGATTGACATCATCGAGCAACATGGCGTCATCCCGACGGACCGCGATTGCCGTTTCCTCGTCATCAAGCCGCTTCGGGAGTTGGCGGAGATCGGCGTTGGTTTTTTCGAGTTGCAGGGCTAACGGGAATCCGGCAACGGCCGTGTCGAGTTGGCCGGACTTGAGCGCCACCACCGCATCCATGATGTCGTCGAATGTTTTGATTTGCGCTTGAGGCCAGCGTTGCCGAGCCAGCGTCTCGCCCATGGAACCGGTCATCACGCCGATACGCGCGTGCGCCGCGTCGTCAGGGGTCTCGATAAGGTTCTCCTGTCGCGCGCACCCGGCGATCGCCATCCCCATGGCGATGGAAATGACGGCGACTGACTTCCAGAATTGCATTTCGATTGGGCTCCCTGCATCCGGCCTAAACCCACGCCTATTACCAGGGTGGCTAGGATGAGAAGCCCGAGATTTTAGATCGTCGCCGACGCAAGAACAGCCCCCTCGGCAGCAGCGTCATCGCGAGCCAGGCATCGGCGACAGGGCATCGGTATACACCGCCCCCACTTCAGAAAACCATGTGGTTCGACCGCGCCCGTTCCAATTCCAAGACACACACATTCAATCCATCGTCGGCCCCGGTCGAATCCCAAACGTGTGTGTCTTGGAATTGGCAGACCGCGCAGACACCCACCCGGACTTGGAAAACTGCGGGGTTTCGACCGCGTTCGTTCCAATTCCAAGACACACACATTCAATCTGTTGTCGGCCCCGGTCGAATCCCAAACGTGTGTGTCTTGGATTTGGCAGACCGTGCAGACACCCACCCGGACTTGGAAAACTGCGGGGTTTCGACCTCGCTCGTTCCCATTCCGAGACACACACATTCAATCTGTCGTCGGCCGCGATCGAATCCCAAACGTGTGTGTCTTGGAATTGGCAGACCGCGGAGACACCCACCCGGACTTGGAAAACTGCGGGGTTTCGACCTCGCTCGTTCCAATTCCGAGACACACACATTCAAGCTGTTGTCGGCCCCGGTCGAATCTCAAACGTGTGTGTCTTGGAATTGGGTGGAGCAAATCGACACCGCGAAACGGCGGGGCTCGTGACTCGCCCCGGACGGGATTCGATTGAAGGTCCGCGACGTTTCCGCGGCGACTGCCTTGCAGCGTTTGCCTTTCAGTATTCGCCTTTTAGAGTTTGGCCGGACTGGCGGTCTTGACGGCACCGCGCTGACGACGGACATAGTCTTCAAGCTGCCGCGCTGCGGCACTGAATGCGTCGCGTATTGCCACTTCCACCTCGCGATACTCGCGGTGTTTGCTCGGTTCGCGGCCCGCAACCACCTCGCCCTCGGGCAGCGTAATGTCAATCCGCACTTGGTAATGGTTGCCCTGTTGATGGCGATGCGACGACTGCTCGACTACCACGCGACAACTCATGATGCGACTGGCAAAGCGATCGAGCCTCGCCGCTTTTTCTCGTACGAGGGCCTCAACGGTCGGTGATGGTTCCATGTGCCGGAAGCTGACTTGAAGTGGCAATTGCATAAGGCACCTCCTGCGCGTCGAGAAGGCTCCATCAGGCCAGGCCGTAGACCCCGCGTCTCAGGTCGCCTCGATGGGTAATTCCAATCGATAGAATCCGCAAACTTCGTGCCAGCGTTCT
>JBJOLO010000098.1:0-3733 GCA_046045565.1 Planctomycetota bacterium
GTGGACCCCAGGGCGGACCACATGGTGGAGGCCCGGGACAACCTGGACCGGGATTCCAAGGCCCGGGTGGACCACAAGGACCGGGCGGACCTGGCCCGCATAGTGGTCAACACGGGGGCCCGCATGGCGGACCACATGGTGGAGGTCCGGGACAACACGGTCCCGGATTCCAAGGCCCTGGTGGACCACAAGGACCGGGCGGCCCCGGCCCGCATAGCGGTCAACATGGTGGCCCCCAGGGCGGACCACATGGTGCAGGTCCGGGACAACCTGGACCGGGATTCCAAGGACCTGGCGGACCGCAAGGACCGGGCGGCCCCGGCCCGCATAGCGGTCAACACGGTGGACCCCAGGGCGGACCACATGGTGGAGGCCCGGGACAACCTGGACCGGGATTCCAAGGACCTGGCGGACCGCAAGGACCGGGCAGACAACAAGGACCTGGCCCACGTGGACCTCAAGGTAATGGACCCCAAAGCGGACCTGGCCCTGGTCCTGGACCGAATGGTCCCCCACCGGGAGATCGCGGACCCTCTGAACCACCTCGAAGCTGAAGACTCCGCATCCACATCGCGCGTGGCCTAACGCGCAACTCGACTCGGTTTGCTTACACAAACCTCTAATCGACTCGCTTTAATAATTCGTAATCTGAAGCGCGCGTATGTGCGCGCTTCAGATTTTCAACTGCGAGAACGAAACTGCGTCCAGGTCGTCTTCGATCGCGTTTGCAGCGAAACGCCATCATTTTGCGATGCGATTGCCGCGCGTCATCTCCCTGCATGCTTGAGAGCGAGGTGAAGGTCTGTGAATGGCTGGACGATCTTGATGCGTTGAGATGCGCAATCGTTCTTGATTTTAGTTCGATCACCGTGATACCTTGAGTCACGCCGCGAGAGATCGCCGTCCTCAAATCTTGGCTCGACTGCTTCGAGGTGATAACGGCGCACCTTCTCTTTGGGGAAAGCCGTTGCTTGATGAGTGATCTGGCTGCTTACGATTCCGAAAATCTACTTCAGGTCGCTGTGGAGGCTTCGCCGAACGCGATGATCCTGGTGGACCATCGCGGCCGGATTCTGTTTGTCAATTCTCGGACCGAAAAGCTGTTCGGTTACACGCGAGGCGAGTTGATAGGTGCTGCGGTGGAGGTCCTCGTACCCGAGTCGGAACGATTGGGGCACGAGGCTCATCTGGCCGACTTTTTCGTAAAGCCTGTCACCCGCGCCATGGGCAAAGCTCCCTACCTCCATGGTCGCAAGAAAAACGGCGATTTGGTGCCGCTTGCGATCGGATTGAATCCGATCGCGCGAGGCCGCGACACGCTGGTTTTGGCGTCGATTGTCGACATGTCGTCCACCCAGCAAACCGAGCAGCTGATCCATCGCCTCGCCGCAATCGTCGAATCCTCCAGCGATGCGATCATCAGTCAGAATCTTGACGGAGTGATTGAAAGCTGGAACAAGTCGGCCGAGTCCCTATTCGGATACGCTGCGTCGGAGATCCTCGGCAAATCGATCCACATTTTGATCCCCTCCGACCGGCAGGCGGAGGAGGAGACGATTTCGGCGAAGTTACGCGAGGGCAAGAAGACCGAACATTTTGAAACGATTCGAGTCCGCAAGGATGGGGAGCGAATCGATATTTCGCTGGCGATCTCTCCACTGTTCGACCGTAACGGCAACGTGGTGGGCGCTTCGAATATTGCTCGCGACATCACCCACCAAAAACTGATTCTCTCGGAGCTCGAGTCGAGTCGACTCGAATTGCGCGATTTCGCCGAGAACGCGAACATCGGACTGCACTGGGTCGACGGCAACGGCATCATCACCTGGGCGAACCGCGCCGAACTGGAACTACTCGGGTACACCGCCGAGGAATACATCGGACAACCGATCGCCAAGTTTCACGCCGACGCCCCCGTCATCGAGGACATCCTGCAACGCTTGATGCGTCGGGAAAAACTCGACGGCTACGAGGCAAGGCTGCTCGCCAAAGATGGGTCGATCAAAACGGTTTCGATCCACTCAAGCGTGTACGAACAAAGTGGCAAGTTTGTCCACACGCGATGCTTTACGGCCGACATCACCGAGCGCAAACAACTCGAAACAGACCTCGATCGATTCTTTCTTACCTCAATCGATCTATTATGCGTGGCCAGTCCCGATGGATACTTTCGCAAAGTCAATCCGGCCTTTACGCGGGTGCTTGGCTATAGCGAAGAGGAACTGCTCGGCAAACCGATCATCGACTGGATTCACCCCGACCATCGGGCAGCCACAATCGCGGATATGGCGAAGTGTGCGGCGGGCGGACACACGGTTGGGTTCGAGAATCGCTATCGCTGCCTGGATGGTTCGTACCGGACTTTGCAGTGGAATGCCGTTCGCGACGAGCAAACCAATCTTTTGCATGCGACGGCCCGCGACGTGACGGAGCAACGGCGGCAGATCCAGTTCCTGTCCCTGGGACGCGACCTCGGATTTACGCTGGCCCGAGGCGGTACGATTGCGGAAATGACGCAAAATTGTGTCGAATTGATTGTCCGTCAGTTGGAAGTTAGCAACGCCCGTATCTGGACCTATTCGGACGCGGAAAATCTTTTGCAATTACGTGCCAGTGCAGGCCTGGAGATCGATCCGCCCACCGTCATGCCGGACATTCGACTCGACCAAATGCCCCATGGCGCAATTGCGCGCGAGAAAAAACCGTATCACACCGATCAACTGACCGAATCTCGCGACTTCTTCGAACACGAATGGGCAACTCGTCACGGCTTGGTTGCATTTGCCGGGTATCCCTTGTTGGTCGCCGAGCGACTGATCGGCATCCTCGCGGTTTATTCACAACAGACCATGAGCGACTCCGAGCGCGGGGGCTTGAACGCGGTCGCCGACGTGATCGCAGTCGGACTCGATCGAAAGCTGACCGAAGACGCACTCGTTACAAGCGAGGTACAGGCTCAAGCGGCAAATCGCGCGAAGAGCGAGTTTCTGGCGAACATGAGCCACGAGATTCGCACGCCGATGAATGGCATTATCGGCAGTGCGGAACTGCTGCTGGGTACCGAACTGTCTTTGATCCAACGCGAGTATGCGGAAATAGCGCGACAGTCCGCCGAAAACCTGCTGACGATCATCAACGACGTGCTCGACTTTTCCAAAATCGAAGCGAATAAGATGCGCATCGACGCGGAGCCGTTCAACCTCCAAACCTGCGTCGAAAATGCGGTCCGGGATGCCGCAGTTCTGCTTCGCGGTAAACGGCTGGAAATCAATTGCGACATCGATTGCCACACTCCGGAGTGTCTGGTGGGAGATGCCGGACGACTTCGTCAGGTCCTGCTGAATTTGCTGAGCAACGCCATCAAGTTCACCGATACCGGCGAGATTACACTGACGGTGAAGGCACACGAGGTCTCGCCGCAAGAGTTATGGGTTGATTTCTCCGTTCGCGACACCGGTATCGGCATCGCTGAACAAAAGCTGGAGCGCATTTTTGAGGCCTTCGAACAAGCCGATCCTTCGTTGAGCCGCGCTCAGGGCGGTAGCGGCCTTGGACTTTCCATCTCGTCCAAGTTGGTGACGATGATGGGCGGAAAACTGCGAGTGGTCAGTCAGGTCGGAGTGGGAAGTTTGTTCTACTTTCGACTTCCATTTGTCGTCGCACCGGACAATGCACCCTGCCGTTCGGCTCAAACCGGCCCCGAACTCCGCGGCATCCGCGTGCTGATTGCGGA
>JBJOLO010000279.1:0-4577 GCA_046045565.1 Planctomycetota bacterium
CTTTGCATCGAGCGTCTTGCCTTCACTGAAGTTGGTCAGGTTGTCCCTATCTTCGAGCGTGTAGTTCTCCCCGACGGGGAAGAGTTTTCGAGCATTGGGGACATCGGCGCCATAGTGGCCGTCGAGTCCGCCACATATCAACTGAAACTTGTTGGGATACACACCCGCTCCCGGCGGAATCGGCACGGACGCGTCGAGGTACGGTCTGGCTTGCCCAATCGGCGACGGGTTTACCTGCGGATAGACGGCCAGCGGCGACAAATAGGTGTGCGACTCAAAGTAAACATACGGCGCCGTTGATACGTCTTTGGGATAGTATTCCGGCCAACCGTCACCGTCTAAATCACGCAGTTGCTCCGGGCGAAAATCAAAATAAACCTTTGCCTGCCCGATCAGGTTTCCATTCGCATCGACGGGGTTGAGCGGGTTTTGCGGGTTGTTTACCAATCCGCTCAGCCAAAAGACAATTGCTTCGGCCGGGTCCATGTTCTTGAACATCGGATTCGTAACACCGAAATAGGTGCCGGGGCGATACGCATTGGCCCACCAATTCACATCCATGTTCACCGTGTTGCGGGGAAACGCGCGTCGCAGGTGCGTGGAGATCAATCCGGAGGCAATCGAGTCCGGCGAGAAATCGGGCGGATACTCACCGCCATTCGCCGTCTTATACGCCTCGATCGCGCTCTCCAACTGGCTGAGTTCCATCGCCATACGCGCCCGTTTCGCCGTGGAGACGGCACCCGTAATTGCGGGCAACGCCAGCGCTACGACGATTCCGATGATCACCAGGACGATCAACAGTTCGATCAGCGTGAACCCCGATTTCGACCGTGGGTGCATGTTTGCCGCTGCCAGCCTGCAATTCCGAACGTGCATACGTACCGCTCCTTGGAGAATCTCCGAAGTCCGCCACCGACCTCGTAATTAACCGGACAATTTTTGGATGAGTTCGACCAGCGGAAGGAAGAGCGAAATCACGATGAACCCGACCGCTCCACCCAGGAATACGATCATCATCGGCTCGAGCAACTTCACGAGACCGTCGGTCAACGTCGACACTTCTTCGTCGTAGTAATCCGCAACCTTGTAGAGCATGGTATCGAGTTCACCGGTTTCCTCACCGACGTCCACCATATTGACGACCAGGTCATCGATCACCCGGGAATTGAATCGCGTCAGATAGAACAGAACGCCGAGTGCTCCTCCTGCGCCAGCGAGGTACAGCCCCCAGGTGAGCATGTTCGGTCCGGGCAGGAACATGATGCTGGAGAGCGGCACGGCAAGCGTGGCCGCCCAGAAAAAAGCCGCAACCGGATGGAACTGCGGTCGGGAGTGCACTCGCATGGGCTTGGCGATCGTTTCCCCCTCGCGAATCGCATCCGTGACCTTGGCAAAAATCGTCTCGAACATGGCGTTGCCCGACGTTTCTCGCGTGATCGTCAGCCCTTCCAAAATCGGCACACCACTCGAGACAAGGGTGCCCAGGGTTCGAGTGGTTCGTGCCAGGATATTTTTCTCAATGAGGTTGCCTACGACCGGCAACTTCAGGATGTAAAGATCCCACCCCATGCGTCCGTGCTTGAACTTTCGCACCAGCATGATGAATAAGATCACTCCGATCGGCGCGAGGATGAACGCCCACCAATACTGGAACATGTAATTCGAAATCGCGATCAGAATTTCCGTCGGAGGTGGTAGCTTAAGTTCGAACTCGCGGAACATCTTCTCGAACACCGGCACGATCTTCATCATGATGAAGGTCAAAATACCGATGGCAACCAAGATGACCACGATCGGGTAAATCATGGCGCCTTTGATTTTTCGCTTGAGAGACTGAGCCCGCTCCATAAACTCGGCAAGTCGCCGTAAGATCACTTCGAGCGCGCCGCCCGCCTCGCCCGCCTTGATCATGTTGATATAGAGGCGACTGAACACCTTGGGACTTTTCGCCATCGCTTCGGACAGCGTAGCGCCCGATTCGATTTCATCGCATACGTCCATCAAGGCGTTCTTCAGTTTCCCGGGCTTCGCCTGCCCCTCCAGGATTTTCAAGCTTCGCAAGACCGGGAGACCGGCATCCTGAAGAATCGAAAGCTGACGCGTGAAAGTACACATCGCCTTGCCGCTCGCGCCGCCAATACCAAAGGGGCGCTTTTTCTTGCCAGCCTTGCTCGTCGTCGCAGCAGCGGCCTTGACGGCGCTGATCTTCGTGACGAAGAACCCCATCTGGCGTATCGTCGCCTGCGCCTCTTCCTCCGTCGCCGCTTCGATCTGGTCGCGGATCTCTTGACCCGTCGCGTCCATCGCTTCGAATTGGTACATCGGCATCGCTACTACCCTCTCGCGCTAAATCAAGATCCAGACTGACAATCAGGCCCCAAGCTGCTGGTTAGCCTTCAAGAATTGTTTCTCGCACCACTTCTTCGAGCGTCGTCACGCCCTCGGCGGCAAAGTTCATGCCCGCCGATCGCAGTCCCACCATGCCAAAGCCCTGAGCGGCTGTCCGCAATTCATCAATCGAGGCGTTTCGCATGATCAGGTCGTTCAGCGAGTCATTCATAACCATCAACTCAAACAGACCCACGCGACCCTTGTAGCCCGTGTTGTTGCAGACATCGCAACCGCGACCGCGGTAATACTTCTTCCCTGCAACATCTGCCGGCGTCAGGCCCAACTCGGCCAACATCTCCTCGGTCGGCATCGCCACTTCCCGACACTGACTGCAGATGCGACGTACTAGCCGCTGGGCCAGAATCGCCTCCAGCGTCGCGGTAATCAAGAACGTCGGCACCCCCATATCTTTCAATCGCGTTACCGTGCTCGGCGCATCGTTGGTGTGCAACGTGCTGAACACCGTGTGGCCCGTCAACGAGGCTTGAACGGCGATTTGCGCCGTCTCCAGATCGCGAATCTCGCCCACCAGAATCACGTCCGGATCCTGTCGCAAAATCGCGCGAAGACAGGCCGCGAAGGTCACACCGATATCACTGTCGATCGGTATCTGAACAATCCCGTCGATGTCGTATTCAACCGGATCTTCGGTCGTGATGAGTTTGTCCTCGAGGCTGTTCAGTTCGCTGAGAGCCGAGTACAGCGTGGTGGTCTTGCCCGAACCGGTCGGTCCCGTAACCAGAATGATCCCGTTCGGTCGCCCGATCACCTCGCGGAAAGCCTTGAGTGTTGGAGGATCCATGCCGACTTTGGTGAGGTTGAGCGACACCACCGAGCGATCGAGCACTCGCATGACGACGCTCTCACCGAACAAGGTCGGCAACACCGAGACCCGCAGGTCAACCGGGTGACCACCCACCGTCAATTCGATGCGGCCATCTTGCGGCAATCGCCGTTCGGCAATGTCCAGATTTGCCATCACCTTGATACGCGTCGTGATCGCGAATGCCAAATGCCGCGGCGGCGGCACCATCTCGTACAGCACTCCGTCCGCCTTGATCCGGATCCGGAACTCATCCTCGAACGGCTCAAAGTGAATGTCGCTGGCGTGATCCTTAATCGCCAACAGCAAAACCATGTTGAGCAGCTTGCGAACCGGCGCACTGTCGGCGAGCGCCTCGACGCTCGTCAGATCGATCGGCCCATCGCCCGCAAGTGCCTCGGCCTGCTTCTTCAGATCAACGTCGTTTTCTAAATCGCGAATGATCGTCTCGACGCTCTCGACATCGGATGCGTAGAAACGCTCGAGCGCCTTATTCACTTCGGTCGTCGAAGCAACGACGATCCGCACATCCTTGCCCAGGAAGGTCCGCAGTTCGTCCTGAATCGCGATGTTCTGCGGCTCGCAGGTGGCAACCGTCAGGACGTCGTCCTCCAGTTTGACCGGAATGACCCGGTACATCTGCGCCATGGCCTCCGTGATCTCTTGCAGGATCGCGCGATTCAAGTTCGTGTCGCCAAGATTGATGACTTGCAAGTTCATCTGCTCGGCGAGCGCTACCGCGATCTGCTCGTCGGTAATCAGGCCCATTTCCTCGGCAATCTTGCCGAGTCGCTCACCGGGATGCGAAGCTTGCTCTTCCAGCAACAACTCCAGCTGATCGTCGCTGATAAAACCAAGGTCGACGATTACCTGTCCAAATTTTCGCAGCGCCATAAGTATTCGACTCTCTTCCCGCCACGCTCAAATCGCTCAAATTCCTGCGAACTCAAGTCGCGTGGCAAGGATCCCAAACCGCGTGTATTTTTGTCCCGTGCGCGGCATGGATGTGGGATTTAAGGTTTCATGTTTCCGGTCACTGCTTCGTGCTGCCCAATGCATCCTGCTGCTTCATTGCCCTCAACCCGAACACGCTTCATCACCTGACTTGCATGCAACTTTCAGCGCTTGCGGCACCATGCTGCCATGTTAGCGACGTCAGCCGAGGCGATGATGCATTTGCCCGGCCCCGTGTCCAGCCTAATGTCCGCCGCCTCCACCCGAGTGATCAAACTCGGCGCCCGCCGGCATCTCGTCGGCCAGGCCGCGTCGTGCATTGACGATTCGCTTTGCCAAGTCGTCGGGCGAATGCGCCTTACCAAGACAATCCTCGACGGAGCACTTTTCTTCTCGCCACAACTTG
>JBJOLO010000303.1:0-4143 GCA_046045565.1 Planctomycetota bacterium
CCCGTCTGAATGGCTGAGGTGATTCGGAAGGTTTTGTTTTCGCGAATCAGATTCGCGATACCCGGCGTCACCACCAGAATCTCATAGGCCGCAACGCGGCCGCCACCGATTTTCGGCAGCAAGGTCTGAGCCACCACGCCAATGAGTGCACTCGCCAACTGCGTGCGAATCTGGTCCTGCAGGTTTCCCGGAAAGGCGTCAATAATACGGTTCACCGTGCCCTGCGCACTGTTCGTGTGCAGCGTTCCGAACACGATGTGGCCGGTCTCGGCTGCGGTAATGGCGGCTTCGATCGTTTGCAAATCTCGCATTTCGCCGACGAGAATCACATCCGGATCTTGTCGCAACGCACGCCGAATCGCCTCCGAAAAACTCGGCACGTCCACGTGGACTTCGCGCTGATTAATCGTGGACTTCTTGTGGTTGTGATAGAACTCGATCGGATCCTCGATCGTGATGATATGGTGATCAACCGATTCGTTGATGTAATTGATCAAACTGGCAAGCGTCGTACTTTTGCCCGACCCGGTAGGTCCCGTGACAAGGAACAATCCCCGAGGCCGCATGGCAAGCTTGGTGCACACCTCCGGCAAACCAAGCTGCTCCGGCGTGAGCATCGAGTTGGGGATTTGCCGCAGCACCATCGAGATGAACCCGCGCTGCTTGAAAACCGACACACGAAACCGGGCCTGGTCTCCAAATGCGAATCCGAAGTCGGAACTGCCGTTTTGCTGCAATTCCTCCTGGCAGCGATTGGGCGTGATGCTCTTCATCAACGCAACCGTGTCGTCCGGTTCCAGCACCTTGGTCTCCAGCTTTCGCATGCGACCATGCAAACGAAATACCGGAGGCTGCCCTACCACAATGTGGATGTCACTCGCGCCCTGCTTCACGCATGCCTGCAGAAGCTTATCGATCAAAATCTGCGCCATCGCTTCAACCTTCCGTCACTCGCTCGCACCGAATTCGTTCAGGCCTCACTCGCTGAAGTCGCAACCAACCCGAATTTCCATCCGTAGCAATTTGCTGACTCGGCAATTTACTGACCCGGCCAGTTGCTGACTCGGCAACCTGAACGTCACGCCAATCCGCAACCACTCATCGAGCACCGTTTCGAAACCCGACGCCCCGGATTCCCGTTGTCCTGATTATTCCCCCGCTGCGCGACCCCATCAAAAAAACAACCAATTTGTTGTCGCTCAACGCAACGCCAACCCTGGCGTTCCTTTGCGTCGGTACGACCGACGGCTTCCAGGTCGTGTCCCCCAGCGGTTACACCACCAGCTCATCCCCCTCCATTTTCTTGGCAGTCCGGTAAACCTCCTCGAGCGTCGTGATGCCCCGAATCACCTTATCCAGACCGTCCAAGTACAAGGTCCTCATCCCTTGCTGAATGCCCAGTGCCCGCAGCTCCTGCGACGACGCATTTTTGAAAATCAGCTCGCGAACCTTGTTGGTAATCAGCATCAATTCGAAAATTCCAAGCCTGCCGCGGAATCCTTTCTTGTTGCAATAGTTGCACCCTTTGCCTCGGGAGAAGTTCGCCGTCTTGGCCAACTCCAGCGGGATTCCCGCGTCCGCCAGCACCGCCTCGCTGAGCGGATTCGGTTGCTTGCAGCGACCGCAAATCACACGCACCAACCGCTGCGCCAAGATCGCAATCACGCTGCTTGCCACCAAGTAACCTGGAACTCCCATGTCCACCATGCGTGTTACAGCACTGGGCGCATCGTTCGTATGTAGTGTACTGAATACTAAGTGTCCTGTCAGACTTGCCTGAATGCCCATCGATGCCGTTTCGGAGTCTCGCATCTCGCCGACGAGGATCACGTTGGGAGCCTGACGCAGCATCGCGCGGATAATGCGGGCGAAATCGAGCCCGATGGAGTGCTTCACTTCGACCTGATTGATGCCGGGCAGATAGTATTCTACAGGGTCCTCGGCGGTGATGATTTTGCGGTCTGGGCGGTTGAGGGCATTCAAAGCGGCGTAGAGGGTTGTCGTCTTTCCTGACCCCGTCGGCCCCGTAACCAGGATGATCCCGTTCGGGCGGCGAATGAGGCCCTGGAAGGCATTGAAGTCCCGTTCGCCCAACCCCAGCTGACGTACACCGACTTTAATGTTGTCCTTATCCAGCAGCCGCATGACCGCAGACTGGCCGTGATTGGTCGGAATGATACTGACGCGGAGATCGAGCTCCTTTTCCCCCACCGAGACCTTGATACGCCCGTCCTGCGGTCGACGACGCTCGGCGATATCCATTTTCGCCAAAATCTTGATACGGGAGATGATCGCACCCAACAACCTGCGAGGGGGGCTATCCCGTTCCACCAGCACCCCGTCGATGCGATAGCGGATCCGAACCCGGTCCTCGAACGGCTCCACGTGGATATCCGAGGCCCGCAACTGAACCGCCTCCGTGATCATCAACTGAACCAGTTTGACGACCGGGGCGCTATTTTCGTCGACGGCTTCCGTACTGCTGGTCGTTTGCTCTTCGGCTGTCTGGGTGAAATCGATTGCGGTATCGGTAAATTCTTGCAGCATCGAGTCGGCTGATTCGCCCTCGATTTGGCCGTAGTATTTGTTGATCGCCTCCATGATTGTTTCACGCGGCGCCAGCGCGACATCGACTTTGCGATTCAGAATGAAACGCAGCTTTTCGATCGTATCCAGGTCGTTTGGATCGCTTAGAATCACTCGCAGTGCGCCATCGTCCTCGGACATGGGCAGGATCGAGTTTTCCCGGGCCACCGATTCGGGAACTAATTCGATCACCGAATCGGGGATCTGCACTTCCTTAAGATCAACGAACTCAAGCCCCGAGGCTTCGGCGAGTGCCCGCATCGTTTCATCCCACGATGCGTAACCCAACTTCACAACCGTTTCATGCAGCTTGGCGTTGGTTTCCTGCGAAACCTGTTTGGCTTCCCGCAATTGATCAACGCTGATTACGCCGCGGCGAACGAGGATCTCAGTAAAATCACGTGAGCGCGCCATAGTACCTTCGGTCTCCTAAACAACCATTTGCTTACCGAGAAATTGCGTGGAGGAATGACGCAACGCCACCGGCGAAATCCACTCTAAACACCGAGCGAATGCGCGGTTTTCGAGCAAAGCAGGTCACTCAACATCTTGACTCATGCTAATCTAGCTTGTCAATTATCTTCCTCCATTCTGGCAATAATATGGCTGAATCGCTCTACTTTGAAGACCTGAAGATCGGCGACTGTTGGACCTCGCGAGGTCGCACCGTCACCGAAACCGACATCGTCAATTTCGCCTGCCACACGGGCGATTTCGATCCGCTCCACATCGATCACACCTTTGCCGGCCAGTCTCCGTTTCGGAAGCCGATCGCCCACGGCATCCTGGGAATCGCGTGGGTCGCCGGACTCTCCAGCATGTATCCGGCTGTTAACACCGAGGTCTTTCTCGCCGTGAGCCAATGGGAATTCCATCTCCCGATCTTCGTCGGGGACACCCTCCGGGTCGTGAACGAAGTGGTCGGACTTGAAGCCAAAGGCCGAAGAAGGGGCCAGGTTCGCTGGTTTCGAAAGTTGATTAACAATGAGGGCAAGACGGTCCAATCAGGTTACTTCGACACGCTCGTCGCCCGGCGGATTCGCAAATCCTCGACTAACTCCCATGCGGAGCCTCTGAAAGGACCGCACCTGCTCAGTCCCAAGCGGGAAAGCCGATCTGCAAGAGCGGACCTGGAAGGAACTTGAGCCCAGTCGCGACGCGTGTGGCGACACCACGCCGCGCCATCAAACGCGGGCGCCAAACATGGCAAGGAACCACCGACCGTTCCGATACACAAGGCGGGACGCTTCGCGATCAGTTCCCCCAAATCATCAGCTTCTTCCGGTGCGAGGTGGCCGGCCCCACGCTTTTTGCTGCTGACTGGGTCTGAGATTTCATGGCGCGAATTTGCGACAGATCGCCGTTATTCATCGTGCGACCGGGATTCTGCACGTACACCAGTTCGCCTGATGCTTTGGCGAGGCTGGTTCGAACCACTTCCGACATGCCTTGTCGAGCCGGATGACGAACCACCTTCAGTTGCGGGTACTGTCTCGCCAATTCATCGGCCGACTCCACCGTGTGATCGGTAGATCCGTCATCGACGATCAGAACCTC
>JBJOLO010000262.1:0-8727 GCA_046045565.1 Planctomycetota bacterium
ACGATTGACGGCCCAGCCGGCGCGGGGAAGAGCAGTGCGGCCCGAGGTCTCGCTCAACGGCTCGGATTCGACTACCTGGACACCGGCGCCATGTATCGCTGCGTGGCCCTGGCCGGAGTTCGTGCTCAGGTGGACTGGGAGCATCCCGAGCAACTCACTGCGCTGGCCGCCCGACTGCATATCGATCTGACGGGGAACCGAGTGTTACTCAACGGCCAGGACGTCACGGCGGAGATTCGCTCACCCGAAATTACCCGCTTGGTCCAGCATGCCGCGGGCAACAACGAGGTCCGCCGCTTGCTGGTGCTGCAGCAAAAGCGTTTCGGCGACGGTAGAAATCTGGTCACCGAGGGCCGGGATCAGGGCACCGTGGTGTTTCCGCACGCCGAGTGCAAGATCTTTCTCACGGCTTCGCCTGATGAACGTGCGCGGCGACGACATGCCGAACTGGTGGCCAAGGGTGAGAACATCACGTTGGACCAGGTCGAATCGCAGCAAAAACTGCGGGACGATCAGGACGAACAGCGGGAGTACGGCGGGATGCGGATGGCCCCCGGTGCGGTGCCGATCTCCACCACGGGCCTGACGCTCGAACAAGTCATCGACCGGCTCGAACAGGAGGTTCGCGCGGCGCAGCAACGCGCTGCCGCCGCGGCTTCGGACGCTTCGACTCCGACGCAGCCGGTACGGGATGAGCAAGGCGCCCCATGAGCAAATCGCCGGACAACCTGCGCCGCACGCGACTCCAGCGACTCGGATACGATCTGTTTCGCATCGTCGCTCGCCTGATCGGCGTCGTTGTCTTTCGCTTGCGATGCGAAGGCCGTCAGCATTATCCAACGCAGGGCGGTGGACTCGTCTGTTCCAATCATCAGAGCTTTCTCGATCCGGTGCTGGTGGGCCTGACTTGCGATCGCCGGCTGAACTACCTGGCGCGAGCGAGCCTATTTGACTCACAACCGCTGCGGAGCCTGATTCAATTCCTGGACGCGATTCCGATCGATCGCGACGGCCTGGGCCTCTCCGGTTTGAAAGAAACGTTGCGTCGGTTGCGACAGGGGGAATTCGTCCTGATTTTCCCGGAAGGCACGCGCACCGGCGATGGAAGCGTGCTGCCCTTGAAACCCGGCTTTTGCGCCGTGGCCCGACGCGGCCGTGTGCCGCTGATTCCGGTGGGCATCGCAGGCGCCTTCGAGGCGTGGCCGCGAAAAGCAAAACTCCCCCGCCCCGCCCCCATCCGCATCGTGATCGGTCAGCCGATCACGCCCGAAGAATTCGAAACGTGGACCGATGATCAACTCGTTGCCGAACTCGAGCAACGCATTCGCGACTGTCACGCGCGAGCGGCGCGGGACCTTAACGTTTCGCGATATCGGCCATCTTGGGCGTGAGGTACGTCACAGTGCTGTGCATGCTCGCCAGCTGACCGTAATCTTCTTCCGGAATCTGGACGCGGTATCGCTTCCGCAGTTCCATCACGATGTCCAGGAAGTCCATGCTGTCCAACTCGAGCTGTTCGCGAAACGGTTTCTCGTCGACGAGGTTGCTGAGATCTTCGTCCGGCGAGATATCGGAGAGAATGTCGAGAATCTCTTCGCGGATCTCGGCTGGCAACATGATAAATTCTCCTGGTTGACTGCTATGCGGGATCTCGGCACGACTTCAGGACCGCAAGCCCTTCGCGCCTCAGAATCGCTTGATGATCACGACCGAATTGATCCCCAACATGCCGAACGAGTTGTTCAGGATGTACGTCGGCTTGCCGATCTCCCGAGGCTGGTTTAACACCAACCCTTGAAGTTCGCAGGCGGGATCCAATTCGTCGACATTGATCGTAGCGTGACACACGCCGTCTTCAAAGGCGGGGAGGTTACCCGCCAGTTCCAAAGCACCGGCGGCGCCCATCGAGTGGCCGATAAAACTCTTGGTGTTGTTAAAATTCGTACGGCCGGACCCCTCAAATACCTTCCGCAGAGCGGTACATTCCTGAGCGTCCCCGCTGTCGGTCCCTGTCGCGTGGGTGCTGACGATGTCAATCTGGTCGGCCGTCAAGCCGGCGCGGTCAAGCGCCAGTTGCACGCATTCCGCCTGCCGTTCGGGGTTCGGGAGAACAAAATCGGTGGCATCGGTGTTCATGGCATAACCGACGAGTTCCCCGTAGATTTTCGCTCCGCGGCGTCGGGCGTCCGTGAGCCGCTCCAGAATGAAGATACAGCCCCCCTCCGATACCACGATCCCGTTTCGGTGGACGTCAAAGGGCCGCGATGCCCGCTCGGGTTCCGTATGGCTGGCTAACGCCCCCTGGCTCTTGAAACTCGCAAAAATCCCGAATGTGTGAATGCTCTCGGAAACGCCACCCGCCAAGGCGAGATCACAATCGCCCAGCCGCAGCATCTGGGCACCTTGGATCAACCCCGCATTGCCCGCGGCACAGGCCGCACCGAGCGTATAATGAGGCCCCGTGATGCTCAGGTTCAGCGCCACTTCACCCGCCGGATTATTGGCGACCGTCCGCGGATTGTGGTGATGAGACCAGAAACTGGTGTCGTAGTTGTAGCCTTTGATCTGATAGATCTCGTTCTCGGTCTCCACATTGCCGTGTTCGGTCACCCCGAGATACACGCCCACCCGACGGCGGTCGATGTTGGGCCAGTCGATCCCCGAGTCCCGAATTGACTCGTTGGCACAATAGATCCCGACGCTTCCGGCCCGCGTACCGCGTCGCAAATCCTTTTTTGACTGATAGCGGGTCGCCTCGTAGTGGCAGACGCCGGCCAGCGTTTCGCCGACGTAACGGATCTCGTAGCGGCTCACGCCACTTTTTCCTGCTAACAAACCAGCCCGCAGGGCGGCCAGGTTGTCACCGAGCGGCGACGTAAGGCCCACACCGGTAATGACAATACGCAGGTGTTCGGGGAGAGAATCCGGGGAATGCGACGCGATCATGAGGGGCCCTTCTGCACGCAAAAACTAACTAGTTTTCCGGGCATTGGCAAGCCGCCAGCCGCCGCATCCCCTCGTCGGTGGAGATCATCGGGCTGTATCCCAAATCGTGACGAGCTCGATCGATGTTGAAATAGTGATCCCGCGCCAACTGGGCCGCCAAAAAGCGAGTCATCCGCGGCTCACTTGACCGGCCCAGTACGTGATGAACGGCCTCCAAGATCCCCCCGGCAATCCAGGCAGCTCGAAACGAAATCTGCTTCCGCACCGGCGGCAAGCCCGCCTGAATCAGCAGTTCGTCGATCCACGCCCAACAATTCACCGGCTCACCTTGCGTGATGAAATACGCGCGGCCGGCGACCGGCGATCCGGGCACCAATCGGTCCACCGCCAGCAGATGTGCCGCGGCGGCGTTTTCTACATACACCGTGTCAATCCGGTTCGTTCCCGCCCCCACGCGACGCAATTGGCCGCTCCGCGCCCGATCGATCAACCTCGGCACCAGATGCGTATCACGCGGCCCCCAAATCAAGTGGGGACGCAGCGCGCAACTAAAAAAATCGACGCCGTCGCTGGCCGCCAACACCCGCTGCTCCGCCATCGCCTTCGTATGCGGATAATGACACAGCCAGTTCCGCGCGTAGGGTGCTGACTCGTCGCAGCCTCGTTGATCCGAACCATCAAACGTCACACTGGGACTGCTCGTATACACCAACCGCGACACGCCGTGCTCACGGCAGCCATCGATCACATGCTGCGTCCCCAAAACGTTGATCTCGTAAAAGTCACGCCACGGCCCCCAGATGCCGGCAATCGCCGCAACGTGAAAAACGGCGTCCATCGTCTGACAGGCTCGCATGACCGCATCGCGATCCCGAATATCACCCTGCACCACCTCCACACCCAATCGTTGCAACGGGTCACACGGACGTCGGCAAAGACCGCGAACGTGATCGCCCCGAGCCACCAGTTGCTCGACGACGTACCGGCCGAGAAATCCTCCCGCACCCGTCACCAACGCTCGCATTACCATCCTCCGCCGCTCACCAGCCACCTCCAGGCCACGCCCGGGCCACGCGTTGTCGCGTGCTGGCATTCGAAACGGCGGCAAGCATCCAAATGGAGCCCCGATCCTGATTCGCGTCCTGTACCCGATTCACCGGCCTCCAGTTCGCTGGCTGCGACTCGGCCATTCCCCGCTTCGCACGCCCCGCCGCTGAAGTGCCCGCCTGGTCGCTGTCGGGCTTCGGGGTGTCTGGCTTCGGGCTGTCGGGCTTCGGTTCCTCCGACAGATCACGGCGCTGTTTCTCCAACCGCTCACGCCGATTCAGAGCCTCGGTTTCCTCGTCCTCTTTGCGGAGTTTACCGAGTTGCCGGTTGAGTTCCGAAATCGAGGGAGGATCCCCTTCGCCTCGCCGGCCGTCGGCTCGACCGCCTTTCGTCTTGCCTTCGACCAGAACTGTCGTGCTCGGCCGGTCCGGCGAAATCGAATCGCGCGGAATTCGAAATCCGAAATAACTCGACTCATCGCCCAGCATCGCTTCCGACAACCCGAGCTTTAGAAACGAGAATTCACTGTTAGGTAATTCAAACGCCAAGAGCTCGACGAACCGCCTGCGATTTACCGAGGCCTGCACCGCCAGGGCACTGCTCAATTCCGCAGTTGCCGCATCGATGCGTCGACACAACTCATCGCGATCGGTCAGCATGGCCGCCCACTGGGGTTTCGCATTCCAACCGGGAAATTCGCGATCCCATGACGTTGCGCAATTCACGATCACTTCGACGAACACGGTCGGTCGCCCGTTCGTCGCTTTGCCGCGGTAAACATTCCCGAGTTCCACCCCGAACGAGCCGACTTGCACGCGGACGGGCCGCGATGCATCGGAAAACTTGGCGACGCGTTTCATTAATGCCGACGCGTCCACCACGGCTTGCGCGCCCGTCGCCACCGCAATCGACTTTTGGCGTTCGCGTTGTCTCGCGAGCTGGTTCACGATGACCATACCGCCCGCCGCGACGACGGCGAGACAGATTCCGCCGACGAGCAGCAATCCGCGTTTCCGCCGTTGCGCCTGGTAGGCCCGCGCAGGGACAGCGCTGCGTTTGGCCGGTGAAGAGGAAACTGCCTTCGCGGACGGATCGACAATCCCGAATCCGACATCGCCCATCGGCGTCGTCCCGTTCTCACTGGCCACGCCGGTCACCGCCGAACCGGCACCCGCGCTCGGCGCTGCCATCGGAACCGCCGCGCCTGAGGCCGGGAACGACGCGCCGGCAACCGGCCGCACGGCGCCGCCACCGGCAACCGCCGCAGGCTTGGCAACCAGGCGGGCCACCGGCGCTGCCGCTGGTCTTGCGGCCTGCGGTGACGCGGCACCGGGAGCTGCAGGAGCCGGAGTTGCAAACGCAAACAGACTCGGTACCTGGCCGGCCTGAATCCACGCTCCTTCGCCCTGCCGCAACAGGGTCCCGGGCTGCACCTGCCCCGACTTTGCCAGCGCTTGTAACTGCGCAAAGTTGATCGGACCGAAAACCTGCTCGCCAAGTTGGCAATACCAAACCGATTCCATCCCCGTCACCTCTCCACCAAATCTACCAGCGACACCGCATTGTTGCCAGCAAACTCGATGATGATTCCCCAGGCTCATTCCCCAGGCCCATTTCCCTCGGGCTCATTCTTTCAACACAGGACTCGAGCGCGAACCGGAAGCCACTAAACCGACTAGGTCTCGCGCTGCGTCCGGGCGGCCCAGACCGCAAGTTTCTCTCTGAATATTTTGGAGTTATGACGGACATCCACCGGAAGTTGTTCTTGCAATCGGATGTCGTCGATCGATGCGGTTAACACGTTCGCGGCGGCGAGCGACCGCAATTCGTCCAGCAATTGTTTTCGCTCGATCGGATCGCGAGGGAAATGTTCGGGCCACGGTTCCACCACCATCACCGGACGTTGTTGAGGACGCGGACCTACTCCGACCAGTGCCGACCGGTAGACGTGAGGATGATTATTCAGGATCGCCTCGCAGGGAATCGTGAACATGGTTCCTTGCGCTGTGACAACGCGATGCGACTTGCGACCGCAGAACCAGAATCGGTCCCGGTCATCGAAGTAGCCCACATCGCCCATCCGGTGCCAGACGTGGGGACCGTCGGACACCTTGTGATCGGCATTTGCATCCGTGCGTGTGACATACGCCTTCGTCACCACCGGCCCGCGGACCATCAGTTCCCCGATCTGTCCGATGGGAAGCGACTCGGCATCCTCCAACGTCGCGATCGGTTCATCGTGAATCCTGATCACACGCCATTCGATCCCCGGAAACCGGCGTCCCACACAGGTGCCCGCTCCCGCACGACTGCGCTCGGCCGTTTCGTGAAAGACTTCGCGAGAGGAAATCGATGCGACGGGCAGCGCTTCGGTCGCACCGTAGGGCGTGTGAAAATCTGCATCTTCTCTTGTGGCGTTGCGGATGCGTTCGAGCACATGAATCGGAACGGGAGCACCGGCGGACAGAACGCGGCGCAGTGTCGTGAAGCGTTCGCCCGTGCGTTCACAGTGTCGACCGACCGTATTCCACAGCGCCGGCGACCCGAAGGCCTGCGTGATCTGCCATTGTTCGGCGGCCGCAAGAAATCGCTGCGGGTCGACGTCGGCCGGGCGCGTGAAATCCATGTCGGGAACGATCGTTGTGACCCCCATCGCCGCATTGAATAACGCGAACAACGGAAACCCCGGCAGATCGACTTCGCCCGGGGCGATTCCGTAGAAATCGCGAATCTGATCGATCTGAGCGTTGAAATTCCGGTGGCTGTACAGCACGCCTTTCGGCGCACCGGTACTGCCCGATGTGAAAATGATTGCGGCCGGGTCGTCCGCCGCCGTGAGCGAAGCGACTGGCATACGGTCTCCGAGTTGGCGGATCTGCGCGAGTGTTGCGCCGCCCCAGAACCAACGCGAGCCGACGGTCACATTGTGTCTCGCTGCGGGGAAACGAGTTCGCAGCAGCGTGCGAATGGCTTGAGCCAACGGAATCGCCACGAAGCCGTCCGGTCGCACCTCTTCTAAACAGCGCACCAGTTGCGAACGCGGCATACCGGGATCGATCAGCACGGTGACCATCCGAGCCTTAAACAGGGCAAAGACCAGCGAGAAAAAATCGAGCCCCGGGCGAACCATCAACACCAATCGCGAACCGGGCGGAATCCCGTAAGCCAACAGGCCGCTCGCGATCCGATCGCTGTCCGCATGGAGTTCTTGAAACGTGAGCCTGGCATAGCGGCGAGGCGCGTCGCCCGGACGCCCCTGTGGAACGGCCACGGCAATTTGCTGAGGCACGCGCGCGGCCATGGCTGCCAAGCGGGTTCCGACATTGTGATCGACGCGTTCGCTCATGAGTCGTCCCGGCGGCAAGCCGCTTCGTCCGATTCCAGCATCGCGATAACACGCGCCGCGATGTCAACATCGGTCGCCCGGGAGATCGCCTGCCAACCCGGCACCGCATTGACCTCGATTGCGTACAAGTGACCGTCGCAGCCCGGCAACAAATCGACGCCGGCGACATCCGCCCCGACCACCTTGGCGGCCAAACGCGCGATCGCCACTTCCTCGTCGCTTGGTGCGTACGCTTCGGCCGTTGCTCCACGACTGACATTGGAACGCCAGTCGAACGGATTGCGGCGACGCATCGCGTAGACTTCGCGACCAATCAGCAGAATTCGAATATCGGCGCCCTCATGCGGGACAAACTGCTGCAGATAAATCACCGACTGCATCTGCTCGAGCATCCGAAAGGCGCGATGCGCCAGATCCGGATCCGAGACGCGAGTCAGGCCTCGCCCCTCGCCGCCAAAAAGCGGCTTGATCACCACATCGCCCCCCAATTGCTCAAACGCCACCTGCGCCTCGTCCGCCGTCTGCCCCGTCCAGGTCCCGGGTATGCGCAACCCCGCTTCGTGCATGCGAGCACTGGTCAGGTACTTGTCCACAGCGCACTCCACGGACCGAGGCGAATTGACCACACGCACCCCGTTGGCCTCAAGCCTCGCCAGCAGATCCATGCGAAAGACCACCTGCTCCAGCGAGCCGGGTGGCATCGTGCGAACCAGGATCGCATCGAGTTGATCAAGCAACCTGTCGCCGCAGCGAAAGCCGGGGCTCGAGCCCAACCGACTGTGCAACTGCTCAAACGATAGCGGCACGATCTCGTGCCGCGGTTCGGCCGCACGTCGCAAATCCGCCAAATACCAACTCTGCGGATTGGCTAAGATCCCGATTCGCATCCAAACGACCTCTGCAGGATCTCGGGGTGACGCTCGCCGAAACGCCAGATTCGGCCGGTTTCCAAACTGGCAAGATTGACGACAGCGGGACTGAACAGCAACGGATCGATCCGGTAGAAATCGCGATCGTACGACTCAAAGATTTCGGCAAACGGCCTGCCAAAATCCCGCGATGAGGAACTCGGGATCTGCGGACCGATCGCCTGCAATTCGTCGTTCGAGCCGCGGATCCACAACGTCACCTCACTGCCGTAGAGTACGGCATCGTTGGTGAAGCCGATGCCCTGCAGATCGTTGGCGGCGATCGGCGGTAACGGCGCGACGCCGAACCCCGACACGACCTTCGTCAGATCGAAGTGCAGCGTGTGCAACTTGTGCAACGCCGTCTCCACACTCCTCGCCACGATCTGCAGCGAACCCGCTAGACTCGCTGTCGGCGCGACCAGCAACGTTAATGCGTCGACCGACACCTTGCACTCGTCGGCAATCTGCCGGCACACG
>JBJOLO010000267.1:0-2545 GCA_046045565.1 Planctomycetota bacterium
CCTCGAGCACGATTCTGTGCGACTGCGAAGCGGCCTTGGATCGCTATGTCGGGCCTGGCAGCGGTAGCGCGAGTAACGAGTTGATCGAGACTCCCGACGGCCGCCCGGGTGCGATCGTTCAGTTTCACGTGCCGAGATTCTTTAAGGAACGCGAGAAGCATCTGGAGCGATCGCTCTTGGTGCGGTTGAGTCAAAACGTTTTGACTTGTCCAACGGCTGCATGTTTTAACCTGATCGATAGCGAGAGCTATTTCAAACTCGGCCGAAAAGTATCGCTATTCGGTGACGGCCATCAATTTCGCGACACGCGTAATGGTCGGCGGGTTTGGGTGGTGCCGATCATGGGTGGCGAATTCACGATCGATCGACGATTCGGGTTTCGCGACGGAATCATGGGCGGCAACTTGTGGTTCATGGGAGAATCGGTGGACGCCGCTTTGGATGCGGCTGAGCGTGGTGCTCGGGCGGTGGCCGACGTGCCAGGCGTGATCATGAGTTTTCCTGGTGGTATTGCCGGCAGCGCATCGAAAGCGGGCAGTCGCTACTCGTTTTTGATTGCCAGCACCTACGCCGAGTATTGCCCAACGCTGAGAGCCAAGCTGGGCGAGCGGTCGCGCTTGCCGGCCAACGTGAATTCGATCATGGAAATTGTGATCAATGGTCGCGACCTTGAAACCGTTTCGGTTGCGACGCAGGCGGCGATCCAAGCCTCCGTGAATACTCCTGGGTTGGTCAAGATTACCGCCGGAAACTATGGCGGTCGTTTAGGGAAAAGCTTCATCTATTTGAAACCGGGTAAGGAAACGACATGACGACGCGAGTCGCAGCAGAACTGGGCGTTGATATTTCGACGAGTGAATTGGCGTTGGCGGTGCGAGACGCTGCCGGAAACCAAGGGTATGTGTCCACACCGATGCGAGGTGCGACCTGCTGGCAGAACGACGCGGCGTTTCCCGGGTTCGACTTGCAGCAGTTACCGGTGATGTTTGCCGAACTGTTGGAGAAACTCGAGACGGATGGATGGAAGTTCGACGCCTCGGGAAGGGTCTCGGTCTCCTGCAGGCAGCACGATATGGTACTGCTGGATGGCAACGGGCAAATGTTGCTGCCGGCACTCAGCTGGCAATGCAACGCGGCGACGAAAGAAGTGGCGTGGCTGCGCGAGCAAGGCGTGGAAGAGCACGTAGGACCGATTGCCGAACGGTTCGTGCTGCCTAAATTGCGTTGCGTGTTGCAGCGGGACGCTTCGCTGGCGAACCGCATCGGCACCGTGTTTCTTACGGGAGATTGGCTCGCCTGGTCCCTGACCGGTGCAAGAACGCTAAGTTCATCCGATGCGGTGAGCAACGGTTTATTGACGCAGCGGACTCGACTGAAAGCCGATCAAGCGTTTGCCACCGCGGGGTTTTCCAGCGAGTGGTTTCCGGCGGTAGCGCGGAGCGGCGAAATAGTAGGCGAGGTGCAACCACCGGCAGCGACCGATCGAACGTGGCACGCGATCAAGCAGCGGCTACAAGGCTGGTCGTTCGTTGCGGGACTCGGTGACAATCACGCATCGGCTGTCGGCTGCGGCATGACGGACGATTATCGAACCATGGTGGTGTCGGCCGGTACCAGCGGAACGATTAACTTCGCCTGCGCGCGCGACACGGCGTCCAGCCTGACGGGCAAGTCATTGCGATTTGAGTTTTACGACCGGGGCACGCTGTTGTTGCAGATGTTGGCTGATTGTGCCGATTGGTACAACCGGTTCCTCGCACAACTTCCGGCGGCAGATCGTAGTTCGCACGAGAACCTGAATCGCCTCGCATCCTCGTCGCCGCCCACCGCATTGCGACGCGTGCTGCATGACGATCGACGGCACACGGAAGAGTTTCCAGGCAATTGGGATTCCATGCCTCTTGGTGAACAGGTCGCCTCGACCCAGTTCTCGATTATGCTCGAGTTGCTGCTGCGGGTGCGCGACATGTTGAGCGAGTTGCCGCCATCGAGTGTCGCGACGTTCGTGCTGACGGGGGGAATTAGTCAATCGGAATTCTTTCAGCAGGTCTTCCGGGCCGGAATGGAAATTCTGGCCCCGGGTGCCGATGTGAAAGTCAGCGACCGAAAGGGACCGCTACGTTACAAGACGTCGGCTTACGGCGCGATGGTGAATGCCAGTATGCCCAAGCACGGCGGCAAGCTCAGTAACATCCATGCCATGCCCGGTCAGTTTCCGCTGCGGGAATGCGCGGTGGCGGATCCTGCGGTTGGTAAGCAGATCAAGTATTTGCTGCGCTCCTACGGAATCGAAGCGGCAAACGAACGATGAAACTAGGTCTGATCACTGACATTCACGAAAACGTGCCGGCGCTCGCCGCAGCGCTACGAGAATGTCGCCGGTCGCGAGTTGATCGCGTGGTCGTGTTGGGTGACCTTTTCGAGTATGGTCACCATATCGAAGAAACGTGCAGCCTTCTGGCCGAAGCGAGAGCGGTCGGCGTTTGGGGCAATCACGACTTTCCTTTTTGCATGGAGCCTGAGTCGTCTTGCGTGGACAGGTATT
>JBJOLO010000269.1:0-3567 GCA_046045565.1 Planctomycetota bacterium
CGTTCCAGGCACCATCATCCCAAGGCATGTCGTACAATGGCACGGTCCGTCGCGAGACGTTATGAATACCCATCATCGCGCCGGAGAAATTGCGGTCGAGTATTGGATTCGCGATTTCCCCCGTGTTGATTCCGCCCAACCGCGGAAGAAACGGGAAGGTGCGACGGATCGAGGCCACGCCGCGATACGCACCGGGCAAGGGATCCAACAATCCCTGAACGCCGAAATTGTCGGGCAGAGGTCCGCGGACCACCGCGCGAATGTCGGAAGGGATGATCTGGGTATCGTCGAGTGCCGTGATCGGATCGTCGCCGCGTGTCCGCATCTCGGCAGGACGCGGCCAGACCGTGCCCCCCGGACTCGACTCATCCCCCGCCGTCCGCGGCCAACGCGTACGCAGCGCCGCATCGTGAGACACGACCTCGCCACGGACTCGCCATGTCGCCATCGTGCCGTAATTCACCATCAACGCC
Organism: Planctomycetota bacterium; assembly: GCA_046045565.1. Classification (GTDB taxonomy): domain Bacteria; phylum Planctomycetota; class Planctomycetia; order Pirellulales; family Pirellulaceae; genus VGZA01. The sequence continues at coordinate 474 of JBJOLO010000269.1, forward strand.
ATGACGCTCAGCAGAATCGGCAGCCACAACACGAATTCCAGCGGTGCCAGACCGCGACGCAACCGACGGCACCCCTGCCGCTGCCGCGCAATCAATCCCCATTTTTTGAGCCGTTGAGATTCAACCATGTTTCGTTGTGTTGCGAGTACTTCTTTCAGACGCAAACCATTTCGGCCCTTCGCTAGTGGCTACTGATCCAGTGCAAATCCCTCGCATCCAGCGCACGGAGATTCGGTCGTGACCCTCCGGAACTGTTTGCCGCCGAGGAACTAAGAATCGTTGGAATGGCAGGCGCCGTCGCGGCGGTCATCTGAACACTCCAGTTCTGACAGGTCAGATCCCAATGGGTCGGATGCACGCTGCCATTCTGACGATAAGGCTCTTGCCGCTCATTGACTCGCCACCACTCGCGCACAATCCGGCGACGAGGCACTATCAGAGCGATTTGCGAGTAGGCTTGTGCGTCATTTGAGGTTGGATTCTGAAACAACCCCGACATCATTTGCGGCCAGGGCGGCGCGTAAACGACGCCGACAAACATGAACTGCGTCTCGAGATACGCATCGATGTCAGGCTGATTTACCGGAATCGGCTTCGGGTTGGATTCGATGTTCTCATCTTGCCTTCGCGTTTGGTAACTCTTGCCATCCGGATCGAGGAATTGAATCTGATACGGCATGTTTCGGTCGGGATATTCCTCTTCCAGCAGGCGACGTAGTTGCCCGCAGGTGAAAATGCGCCAGACATTCGCGTACTGGCACATCTTTCCGTTCTGTCCGACATCCCCTACCGCACCGTCCCACTCGCGCAGCTTCTCGTGGTTCCAATGTTGCAGATAAACGTGCGCCAGATAATCACGCTCGGAACGTGCCGCACGGAAATAGCGGCTCGTGGAATCGCTGCCGTTCTCCATCGGGTCGACGACCGGCAAACCATTCATGTTCAAAATCTGTTGACCGATCGGTTCGCCCGTCGTGTGCCACATCGCGCTTTGCAGTTGCGTTCGCGATGGCCAGGAGCGACCATGCCGGCTTGCAACTTCGCTCATCGCCTGGTGCACAAGCATCGGTGTGCCTTTGACCAGGGTGCGTTGGAATTGCGGAATCAACTCCTGAGCTAAGATCTGCTCGAGCACCGGCCGAATCGCATCCGATGACGATCGGGCCCAATTGGACCATGTTGTGGCCATTCGGCGTTCGATCGGCACTTTGGCCGAGATCGCGTTGCCCAACTCCGCGAACGGAGGAAATTCCGATGTCTGCAGGAATGGTCCGATACGCTCCCAGTTGTCCAGCAGTTCCGGAGCGGTTTCCGCCGCATGGTTTTCCTGCGCTTCGCGCAGAAAAGCGGTCAAAGCGAAAACATCGGACAGCAGATGGTTGGTGAACGCCAGCGTGTTCATGTTCCTGGCCATGACCAGGCCGCCTGTCCAACTGGTCGCATCGGCCGCATTTTGCAAACGAATCTTATGGTCCACTTGGCGAGCGGAATTCATGACCATGCCGAGCAGCATCGTGAGCAGTAGCAGCGCGAACACGGAGACAATGCTGATCGCCCCTCGCTCGTCGCCGTGAAACCGTTCTACGGTTGAGGTCGAGGCGTGACTCCCTTTCCCCGATGATTCCCGGACGGACGGCTCGCCAGCTTGCGATGCATTTCGCGAGGTGATCATGGTTGGGGGCACTCCGGACACGCTTTTCGGCCGCGATAGGGGCCCGAGTTCGTGACGACGCGAGGTTGCGACATATCCCAATCGCGACTGCCTGCGTACCACTGCACATATTCATACGCCGATTTGTCGCCTTCGTTGTGCGTTCGTGCCGTGGCCGACAACGTGTAGTAGTAATAGTTCTGCTGCGCTGAAACCTTGATTCGTTCCGACACGGGGTCACCGCCGGACGGATTCCCGGGCGTGCCGCCTTGCGGATTCGGAAGCGGTTTCGCCAGCAAGCGGCCGGGACCGGGCAACAGAGCAAATTGATGCGTCACCGTGACGACCAGTTGGTCCTGCCAACCAAACTCTTTGCCATGGCGATCGTCGACAAATTCATCGAGCCCGAAAAACTCGTAGTCCGTAAGCGTCGGTTCATCTTTCGTGCGATGCAAGATTTCCAGTGTGACCTGCGTGTTGTCCTCGGCGTAGCGCAACTTGTTTTCCAGTCGCTGTGCGATCTTCGGATTGGCACTCATCGCCAACGCGTACAACTTAAAGGCCTTTTGCAGCGATTCGATCGATGCTGCCGCCAGATTTCCTCCCGTGGCACCCATGTTCTTCGACGGACTGATCGACAGGCAGGCACAGATGGCAGCATGGCGGATGCGATCCATCTTTTCACTGCCGCCAACAAAGAAGGGAGTACTAATATACCGGTCGAAGTCGATGCCGGCCTCGTCTCGAAAACGGCCTGCGTACACCATGCCCCCGATTTGATTCTCGCGCTCATGGCCCGGCCCCAGACTTGACGGGATCCAAACCTGAGCCGAGCGGGCTGCGGCCTGCGCGGCGTACTCCACGACAATTTTCCCGATCGTGATCTGACTCAACTGCACGATGAACAGCATGATCATCATGAACAGGGGGACGGTCAGCACAAAGCTCAAGCTCTGGACCGCACCGACCTCATCCCGGTGCAAGCTTGCGATGAGCCGCACATTGCATCGCACGCGCTGCAGGCGAAGCAGGCCTACGAGGCTGCCGATCGACAGGACCAGCAGGCCGACATACGGCAGGCACTCCAGCAGCAGTTGGCGATGCATGTTCAGGCCCCTCGCAACGCGTCACTCCAGGCATCAACATCCTGTGAGCATTCCGCCAGGATCACATTTCATTCATGGGCGCGATCAACTGAAACCGAACGACAACGACCGCAAGCAGCGCGCTGGTGGAAAGGTGCAACGGCGTGCGTAACTGCCGACGATCCTCCGGTTGTAGTTCGAGCAACGTCCCGGTTCTGATCAGCCCCCACAGAATCCGAGCGGTTCGCATAAACAATCGACCCGCCCCCACACTCCAAATCAATCGGATCACCGCCAAGCATGCGGCAATCACAAAGGTCCACAGCAGCGTTTCCAAACCCGGGTACAGACCGAGAAA